>JAJDNW010000113.1 GCA_022340465.1 Deltaproteobacteria bacterium
GTCGTCAACAGCGGCACGGTCAGTGTGACGCTTTCCGCCAATGCACTGCCCTGGGCTTCGGCCAACTCGGTCTCCCGTACGACGGACACGGACGTTTTTGCCGGGTCGCAGGCCACCGCCGCGGGGATTGCCGTGGGCGCTGGCGACAACACGGTGCGCAATGAAAAAGAGGGTTCGATTTCCGTGGAATCCCGCGCTGTGGTGGACAGCTATGCCAACTCAGATGAAAACGCCACAGGCCACATCGGCGAAGATGACGATGCCAGTGTCGCGTCAATTGCCGTGGGCATCGAAGCCGGGGACGGCAACAACGGCATCCGCAACCAGAATGACGTGCAGGCGGTTGCGGCGGTGGATATCGTTTCCAAAGCACAGGCTTCCTCGATAACAGACACGGCTTACGCCACTAACCGGGCCGGTGGACGAGCCTATGCTGCGGCCATCGCCGCAGGCAATGGCGACAATGTCATTGTCAACGAGGACCTTCTCGTGGCAAAGGCGGAAAATCTGACAACGAGAGACCTTCCCAATTCGGTGGCCACCTATCCTTCCGAGCACCTTGACCAGGCGGTTTCCGATGCCGGCGGGGATGAGACGTCGTGGACCGCGGATGCTGCCGGCATCCGTGTCGGCGACGGCGGCAACCGCATCGAAAATCACGGAGAGATGTCTGTATCTTCAAAGATAAATCCCCGGGCCACCGCCTGGGCCAATACCGACAGCGCCACCAACTACGGCTATGCCTATGCCGGCGGATCGGCTACGGCCACAGGCATTCTGGCGGGTAACGGCCGCAATGAAATATACAACTATAAGGACGAAGATCTGACCGTGTCGGCGACGGCGGACGCCTTTGCCTATGGATACGCCGAGAACTACGGCCGGGGATTTATCGGGAACGAGGAAACTCCCGGTCTTATAGCCGCATCCGTCGGCATCCAGACCGGCTCCGGGGAAAACGCGATCCACAACTACGGGAACCTGGGAGTCAACGCAACCGCAACCGGCCTTGCAAAAGCGCGGGCCAAGACAGCCTCGCAATATTCGAAAGAAACGGTCAAAAGCCACACCGTTGCCGACGCGACCGGGATCCTGACCGGCGACGGATCGAACGATATTTTCAACAGCGGCGATTTGATTGCCGCGGCAGCGGCTGCGTCCAACATCGAATTGAGTTGGGATGCAGATGCCCAAGAATATCATGCCACGGCTGTTGCCCGGGCAACCGGCATCCAGACCGGCAGCGGCAACGATCGGGTCGAAAACGAGGGGTCGATCCATGTCAGCGCCAGCGCAACAGCGTATTCGGTTAGTGACGGGGAAGCCGTGGGCATCTGCACCGGCGCGGGCAACGATACGGTCATCAACAGCGGCACCATCCATACGGAGATTGTCGAGAATGGGGATTCATCAACAGGTGTCGGCATCGACACCGGCGCCGGTGATGACACGGTGCAACTGCTGGATCAGTCTTTGGTGGAAGGGCCGATTTTGAACGGCGACGGCAATGACACGCTGCGGCTGAGCGGAACGCCGCTGGTCACCGGTCAGATTTTCGGCGGTACAGGCAAGGACCTGCTGGTGTTCGAAGATAGAGGCAGCTTTGACGGAGACATATCCGAATTCGAAGCCGCCGCCAAGATCGGCGGCGGCACATTCACGGTCAACAACATGCCCCCCGTGAACCGGCTGGAGGCCATTGAAGGCACCCTGGAGATCGCCCACGACTACACGCTGGCTTCAGACGGCAGTTTCACCGCGCAGGTCAACAGTGACGGCAGCCACGGCCGACTCAAGGTGGACGGCGAGGCCGTGCTGGCCGGTGAGCTGAAAGTGGCTAGGGGACCGGGTTTGTTCCACAACGGCGACTCCTTCGACATCCTTTCGGCAAACAGCGTCATCGACGATTTTGACAGCAAAATACTGCCTGAACCGTCACCACTGCTGCACTTTGAAACCACCACCCGTGCCGACGGCGTGGGGGTGGAAGCCGTTGCAGCAAGGGTTACCACCGTGGCGGAGAACCGTATCGAAACGGCCGTCGCCCGGTACCTGGACCGGATCATGCCGACCGCCGCCGGGGAACTCGAGGAATACCTCGGGGTATTTCAGTCCCTGTCCCGCGAGGATTTCAGAAAAGCCTTTGCCGGTTTCAGCCCGGAGACCTATGGCAAATCCACCCGGACCTCCCTGTTCGCTGCGCACGCCTTCACCCAGACCGTGCAAAAGCGCATGGACATGCTGCGCAGCGGCATCACGGCACCGGGGGGCAACGCCAAAACGGATTCGCCGCAGGAACCGCTGCTCCTGGCCTACAACGGGAGCGCCATCGGCGACTTGACCGGGGCCCGCCAACAGGCGGAAGCACAGAGAAAATGGGGACTGTGGCTGGATCTGTTCGGCCAGTGGGGAGATCAGGATGCGGAGGGCGGCTTCAGCGGATACGACTACCAGCTGTACGGCGGCGCCATCGGTGTTGACCACATGCTTGCGGACAAATTTATTGCGGGATTCGGCCTCATCCATTCCTATGCCGACATCGACATGTCCCGGGATGCCGGCAACGGTGACATCAGCAGCCTGGTAGGGTCTGTCTACGGCAGCTATTTTACCGATCGTCTTTATGTGGACACGGTCTTGTCTTACGGAAAACAGGACTATGAAAATTCCCGCAACGTTGGCATCGGCCCCTTGCAGGGCACGGCTTCCAGCGAACACGCCGGCGACCTTTTCTCCGCCCACCTGGGAGGCGGGTATTATTTCCCCGTGGACGAATGGCGGTGGGGCCCCTTCGGATCAGTGCTCTACACCCGGCTGGACGAGGACGGATTCAAGGAGAAGGGTGTCGGCGCCTTGAATCTAAAGGTCGAGTCCCGGCGGAGCGAGGCGTTGCTGTCGCGGCTGGGATTGCGGGCCGGCAGGGCGTTCACCCTTAAAAACGCCACGCTTCTGCCGGAGGTGAGCCTGGCCTGGCTGCACGACTTCGACATCGACGACGGCGTCACCACGGCCGCCATTGCCGGCGCACCGGGCGGCTCTTTTTCCATGCCGGGACAACCGGTGGAGCGTGACGGGGTCAACACCGGCGTCTCGCTGTCGCTGCTATCCAAGAGCGGATACCGGGCATCGTTGAAATACGGGGGGGATTACCGCGACTCTTACACGGCCCACGCGCTGTACGGGGAAATCAGGATCGAATTTTAGCGGTCCACGCGATCCTGACCGGGCGCCCGTATAAGAGAGGGGCGGCCCTGGGCATGAACCGGAATCTTTTTACGACGATTCCCTCAGCTAATTAAAGGAGCCTACAATGGGAAAAAAGCAAAAAGTTCTCATCATGAGATGCGACACGTACGACCCGGACAAAATTGCAGGTATCGTCAGAGAAGGGATGGAGGAACTGGACGCCAGGCCCACCGGCAAAATTCTTCTGAAACCGAATGTCGTTATCGCCGAACCGAAACGGTTTCCCAACGCCTTCACGAGGAAAGAGTTTCTGGACGGGACCCTTGCGGCCGTTAAGGCGGTGGCCGCCGATGCCGGTGAAATCGCCGTGGGGGAGCGGTCGGGCATCACCCTGCCGACGCGATGGACCTTTAAGAATGCGGGCTATCCCGAGGTCCTGAAAAAACACGGGGTCAAGGCCCATTACTTCGATGAGGCCCGGCAAGTCCCCGTAGAAATCGACGGACCCGCCGCGCTGAGAAAAACCCTGTTCGTTCCGAAGCCGGTAGCCGAGGCGGATTTTCTGATAAACCTCCCCAAGTTCAAGGCGCACCCCTGGTGCCGGCTGACACTGAGTTTGAAAAATTTTATCGGCATTCAGGACGACCGTCACCGGCTCGTGGATCACAATCTTTTCCTCGAACACAAGATAGCGGACCTGCAGTCGGTCATTCAGCCCAAATTTATTGCCGTGGATGCTATCGTCGCCGGGCAGAAAATGATGCTGACGCCGACCCCGTTCGATATGGGCGCCATTGTCATGGGGACCAATTCCTGTGCCGTCGATACGGTGGGCTGCCATATGGTGCATGTGAATCCCGAAGACCTGATCCATCTAAAGTATACTTCGGAAAGGGGGTTCGGGCCGATGCATCTGGATGAGATCGACGTTGCCGGGGATTTTCCGCTCGCATCCGTTCAGGAAAAAACAAAAAATTTCGAATTTTGCATGGAGCACATAGACAGCTATTTTCAAGACGGCGGCAATCTGCGTTGCACCGTGGGGGCATTCCCCGAAAAGCACTCCCCGGATTATTGCTGGGGAGGGTGCCCCGGCGCCCTCCAGGAGGCGATGCACATTTTCAGGGCTTACTATCCGGATGTAACCAGTCGCATGCAGAAAGTCCATTATGTCGTCGGCAGGGTGGAGGGGCCTCTGGATGTAAAGGAAGATGAGAGGGTTCTGTTTGTGGGCGACTGCACCAGCTGGGAGGGGAAGATCAACGGTGAAAAGGTCGTCATAGAGAGCAGTTACAAACCGCCTGCGGATGTCGATGAGCGCAAGACAAAATCCAACGACATGGTGGCAAAAACAATGAAAACGTTGTGGCATTGTTTCAACAACAGAAATAAAAAATATATGCACGCCAAGGGATGCACCGTTTCGGTCGGGGATCACGTCCACTATTTATCGGCGATTGGCAAGATTCCCAATGTCAATTTTGACCCCAGCATGGCGGTAGGGCTCAATGGGGCTTATTGGAATATGCGGGCGCATCGCGCCGTCAATCGGCTGTTTTGACATTGACGGATGATTGCAAGATAAGATGATGGGCATCCAGCGGGCAAATCGATCGGGTTTGTCTAAAAAAACAACGAAATCACGAAAAGCGTATGCCAATATTCGTGATTTCGTGATGGAAGGGCTGTTAAAGCTTCTTGAGCAGCTGATTGGCCGTGGTCAGCATAGGATCCCAGGTTGGGCCGAAGGGCGGCGCGTAAGCCAGGTCCGTCTGGGCGAAGTCCGCGACCGTCATGCGGTTGTACAAGGCAACGGCCACGGCGTTGATGCGGTGGGCCACCCCTTCTTTTCCCACCATCTGCGTACCCAGCAGCCGTCCGGATTGTTTGTCTGCAAGCATGTGGGTGGTTATGGTGCAGGACCCCGGATGGGCATGGGCGCGTGAGCGGGCGCGGATGACCGCCCCCACGGGATCGAAGCCGGATGCTGCGGCTTCGTCCGGAGTCAGGCCTGTCCGGGCGACCTGGAGGTCAAACACCTTGAATACCGCCGTTCCGGCGATGCCCGGGAGTTCGACGGCCTTGCCGCAGACGTTGTCGGCCACGGCCCATCCGGCGCGGTTGGCGCGAAGGGCCAATGGGACCCACACCCTCTCGTTGTTGACGACGTTGTAGGCATCGGCGCAGTCGCCGGCGGCGTAGATGTGTTCGTCGGACGTCCGCATGGCCCTGTCCACGGTGATGGCGCCTTTGGGCCCGGTGGCCAACCCCGCGGCAACGGCGATGCCGCTGTTGGGCGTGATGCCGATAGCTATGAGCACGAGGTCCGCCTCGAGCGTTTGACCGGCGCAATGCACGGCGAGGCGTTTGTCGACAGACTCTATCCGTTCGACGGCATGCCCGGCATATAGGCCCACCCGGTTGTCTTCCAGCTCCTTTTTGACGGTATCGGACAGTTCCGTTGCCATCCACGGCAAAAGAACCGGTCCGGGTTTGACCATGTCCACGTCGATGGAGCGGCTGCGCAGGGCTTCGGCCATTTCCAGCCCCACATACCCCATGCCGACGATTACGGCCCTTTTTACCGGATGGGCGGCGAGGTATTTTTTTATCCTCCGGCCGTCCCCCAGGCTTTTTAGGGCCGTGACGCCCGGCAGGCCGATTCCGGGGATGTCGGGCAGGACGGGCGAGCCGCCGGTGGCGATCAGCAGTTTGTCATACGAAAACCGGAACGCCTCGCCCGAAGCAGTGCGGCCGGCAACGGTTTTGCGGCCGGCGTCGATGGCTTCCACGCGATGCCCCGTCAAGAGGTCGATACCCTGCTTGTCCCTGAATACCTGGGCTTTGCGTACAACGAGCTCATCGATCTCCCGGTCGGCTTCGGCAATGTTGTAGGGCATGCCGCAGGCGCTGTAGGAGACGTCGTCGGTCTGTTCCAGAACCGTGACGTCCATGTCCGGTTGATGCCGCTTGGCGCGGCTGGCCGCGCTCATGCCGGCGGCATCTCCCCCGATAATGACGAATTTCATATTTCACCAATTTTCATAGCTACTAATGCGAAACCGCCGGGAAAAACATTGAACGGAGAACTTTTTCCCGACGGATTTGGAAAAAGACAGGCTTTCTACCGTTGAGAAAGCGACTACTCGGAAGTACTTTTAAGCTTGCTGCCGCCGAAATAGTAGTGGATGCCGGCCGAGATGGCCGTATCGCCCGCGGTGTTGAAAGAGGAGTTGTCCCGGTAATCGGAGAATACGAGGCCGATTTCCGTGGAAAATCCGAGATTGGGCAGCCCGCTGAAAAAGTATTCGACGCCGACGCCCCCGCTGAGCCACCAGCCGGTGTCGTCGTCCCCCTTGTCCGGGTTTACATGGCTTATGCCTATACCGCCGATGCCGGCAACGTACATGTTCTTTTCGTCAATCAGTTTGTACAGCACCTTCCCGCCGAGGTCGACTTCATCGACGTCGTCACTGAAGGTGAAGCCGAAGATGCCCTGAAAACCGAGATCGTTGTTGAGCCAGTATTTGGCGGAAATCGAATCCATCCCTCCTTCGCTCAGCTGGGAGTTGAACCCGACACCGACCTGACCCTTGAGGTCCTTGGCGCAAACCGTTCCGGCGGCAAGCGGTGTACAGATGCAGATAATGGCTAACAATTTGAAAATTTTCATCTTACCTCCTTTGGCATTGGAAACTGACAGACGATGTGGTAGCGGACACCAAGTTACAATAAAACCCGGCCCGTTGCAAATGATGATTCTTTCCGGTGCGCAAATTTCCTACTGGACCGGGCCTTTTCCGCCGGTTCCGAAAAAAGCACGACCCGGTCTGTTGCCATGACCGGGTCATCCTTTTTTCTAAAAATTCATCTGCTTGTTCGTTGCGGTTTACACCTCCGGCCGGGGCAGCACCTTGGCCTGTTCGGCGATCTCGGGGACCTTGTGTTCCCACTCGATGGCCATCAGGTGTACGCCGTGAACCCCCTTCATTTCCTTGAACTCCTCGATCTGCTCGCAGGCCATTTTGATGCCCTCGGCGGCGACCTTGCCCTTTCCGGCCCCCTGCAGCCTTTTTATGACCTCGTCGGGCACATCCATGCCCGGCACCTTGTTTTTCATGTACTTGGCCATACCCACGCTCTTCATGGGCGTGACGCCCGCGAGAATATAAACCTTTTCAGTCAGGCCCATGTCGTTGGCCTGCTGAACCCATTTACGAAATTTATCCATGTTGTAGATGCACTGGGTCTGAATGAAATCGACGCCGGCAGCGATCTTTTTCGCCAGCCGATGAACGCGCCATTCGAACGGGTCGGCAAACGGATTGGCGGCGGCACCGATGAACATTTTAGGTGCGCCCACCAGTTCGGCGCCGCTCAGGAACAACCCCTCGTCGCGCATCTTTTTCACCATGCCGATCAGCTGAATGGAATCGATGTCGAAGACGCCCTTGGAATCGGGGTGGTCCCCGAACTTCTGGTGGTCACCCGAGAGGCAGAGCATGTTTTTGATGCCCAACGCCGTGGCACCCAGGATGTCGGCCTGCATGGCAAGGCGGTTCCGGTCCCGGCAGACCATCTGAAAATTGGGTTCCAACCCTTCTTTCAGGATCAAAAGGCTGGCGGCCCAGCTGGACATTCGCACCATGGCGGTCTGGTTGTCGGTGATGTTAACCGCATCCACCACGCCTTTGAGGTGTTTGGCTTTTTCGACAACCTCCTCGACGGCATTGCCCCGGGGGGGACCCAATTCACCCGTAAAAGCAAAGTGGCCGGCTCGCAGAACTTTTTCCAGGTTACTGCCTGATTTAAATCCATTTCCCTCTGTGCTCATCTGTATCACCTTATTTCCCGAAATTGGTTGTTGGCGGGAACACCGCTATTTTTCAGCGACTTTTTCCGGTTTTTTGTACCCCGGCTGAATCAGCGTGCGCGGAACCTGGTCATGCCAGCCCACCGGATTTTTTATTTTCAGAATGTTGTCCAACCGATCCTGGGCGGACAGTCGTTCGTATATTTTGAACCAGGCACAGGGCTGCTCATCGTCAATTTCACAGCTGCCGTTGTTGGTTCCACCGCAGGGCCCGTTGTAAAGGCCCTTGGCGCACATGGTGACCGGGCAGATGCCGCCGGTGAGGCCCAGCACACATTCGCCGCAGGAGCGGCAACGCTCCTCATACCACCCCACGGCCAGATTAGCCGACATGCCCGTGGTGTCGACCGCCGGATAAACCGGGATTTCCGGGAAGCGTTCGGCCAGAAACTGGATGCCCACTCCGCAGGCCATGGACAATATGGCTTCGTAGTCCTTCACCAGGTCGTCCAGCCCTTCGAGGTATTCCACGTCGCATTGGCGCTCGATGGTAATCGTGCCGGTTTCCAGGGGGTTGTCGTCCAGCTTCCGGGCCATGTCCAGCTCGGTGTTGAGAATGTCGACCTCCTTTTCACCGCCGGCCAGACAGACCGCCACACAGGTGCCGCACCCGGCCACCAGGACCTTCTTGCAGTCCTTGATATATTCTTTGATTTCGTCAAAGGGTTTTCTTTTGGCAACTATCATTTTCCCTCCTAATCTGTCATCCTCGCCGGCCCGGGGCACCGGACAAGCAGTTGTCGCGGATGTCCGGCTCGAGGAAGACGATTACCTACATTTCCGATTCAGGATGAAAGACGTCCACATCTTTGAGGTCATCGCCCAGGTAGGCCCTTTCATTGGGCCCTAGCACACCCAGAGACAGGCAGATCAGGGTCCACAAATGAACCGTCTGCCACACGTGGTCGCGCTGCTCGGCCAAATCGTGGATCTGCGCGTGACAGTTGTGGCAGGGGGTGATGCAGTAATCCGCCTCGGTCGCCAGGATCTGGTCGGCCTTGCATTTGCCGTAGGCGCGGCGTTCGTCCGGAAATCCGGACTGCAGGAAGCCGCCGCCCCCGCCACAGCAGAAGTTGTTGGACCGGTTGGGGGTCATGTCGATGAAGTTCTCTTCGCCGACGACCGCCTTGACCACGTAGCGCAGGTCTTCGGCCACGGGATCGCCGAACGATTTCCTGACCAGCTGGCAGGGGTCCTGTACGGTGAAGGTTACGTGGCGCTCCCTGTTCCAGTCGGAGCTGACCTTGAGCTTGCCCTCCCGGATCCACTGGGCATAATATTGGATGATGCTTTTGATTTCGAAATTGGGTTCGAGTTTGAATTTCTTCAGTCCGGCCCGGACTGCAAAGAGTTCGTGCCCTCATTCCGTATTGAGCCAGACCTTGCACCCCAGGTCTTCGACGGCTTTCTTTTTCACCTCCACGATGTGTTTCCAGCTATCGTTGTCGGCCAGGAACATGCAGTAGTTTTCGGCGGCCCAGCCCTTGGTTCCGTAAGTCCAGTCCGCCCCGACCAGGTGAAGGATCTTCCACAGAGGCACCATTTCATCCGGCTCGGTGACCGGCTCCCTGGAGTTCTGGTTCAAAAAGAACTCGGCCCCCTCTTTGTTCACCGGTGCCTGCATCTCCGCGAACTCCGGCTGCGCCTCCTGATATTCCTCCAGCACATCCTCGACCACGAACTGGAAGTCCTCTTCGGTGGCGCCCATGGCGCTGCAGGTGTCATTGCGCAGGGCCATGTCGCAGGAGCCCAGGATGCCTTTGGGCCTTTCGTCCCTGGGAACCAGCGAACGGGCGTTGAACACGAGCTGGGGAATGTCGATTTTCATGGGGCAGACGTAGATACAGCGCTGGCACATGCTGCACCACCAGATCCAGTCTGTGTTCTTGATCTCTTCATCCATACCGAGCGCCGCCATCCGCAGGAATTTTCTGGGATCCATGCCGCCGAGGCCGGTGGCCGGACATCCCGACGAGCAGGCGCCGCAGGTCAGACAAAGGTTCAGGTTGCCCCCCTCGGGCAGCAGCTCTTTTACCTTGTCGATAAAAAGGCTCTTTTTCTTGCCGCCTAGTTTAATTGCTTTTTCAGCCATTTTATATCCTCCAATTTAGGCTTTGGACTTTTTTTTCAATGGATTTGGTCCAAGTTTCTTAATATTTTCAGTCATTTCTCTTGCATAGGCCGCAAAGGTGGGGCCTTCGCCGGAAGAGAGATTATACATTCTCACCCGTTCGGCATCAAGGCCGATTTCCTCGAGCAGCATGCGCACGTGCCCGACCCGCTCGCGGGCCCGGAAATTGCCTTCGTTGTAGTGGCAGGTTCCTTCGAGGCAGCCGACAACATAGACGCCGTCCGCTCCTTTCTGAATCGCCCTCAACAGATACATGACATCCACTTTACCGCTACAGGGGACCCTGATGATTTTGACATTCGCAGGGTATTCAAGCCGCATGGAACCTGCCAGGTCCGCAGCAGAGTAGCCTCAGTAGTCACAGCAAAATGCGATTATCGTCGGTTCAAATTCCGCCATTACATTCCTCCTGCCAGCAACGCATCTATTTTACAAGCAATCTGGTCATCTTCGTAGAAACCGAGCTGAATCGTCTGCCGGGGGCAGACGGCTGCGCAGGCCCCGCATCCGTGGCAGATGGCCGCGTCGATTTCGATGGCCTTGGTTTCCGTGTTGAATACAGGCACGTCAAAGGGGCACGTGCGCACGCATGTCAGGCATTTCACGCAGTGTTCCGTGTCCACCTTGGCCGCGATGGCCGAGAGCTTGATCTCCGGCCTGGCCAGGAAGGTGGTGGCGCGGGAAGCGGCGGCCTGGGCCTGGGATATGGTCTCGGAGATCAGTTTGGGACCGTGGGCCGTGCCGCAGAGGAAGATGCCATCCCCGGGCATGTCCACGGGTCTCAGCTTGACGTGGGCCTCGATGAAGTAGCCTTCTGGGTTGGCGTTCAGCTTCATGATTCCGCTGAGCTTTTTGGTGTCGGCCGCACGCATGCCGGCGCTCAGCACCAGCCGGTCCGCACTGATCTCGACCTCGCGCTGCAGCACGTGGTCTCTGGTTTTGACGACGAGGCCGTCGGCGCCGGCTTCCACTTGCGGCGGATTGTCGGCGTCGTAGCGCATGAAGATGACGCCTTTTTCCCTGGCCTCGGTGAGGTAGTCTTCCATCAGGCCGTAGGTGCGCATGTCGCGGTAAAGGATGAACACCTGGGTGTCGGGATTCAGTTTCTTCACCAACAGCGCGTTCTTGACCGCCGCCTGGCAGCAGATGCGCGAACACTCCACCATCTCTTCGTTCCTGGATCCCACGCACTGGATCATGACCACGCTGTCGAGGCCGTCGGCGCCGTCGTCTTCCAGCAATTTGGTGAATTCAACCTGGGTGGTGACGCGATCGCTTTCACCGTAGAGGAACTCCTTGGGCCGGTACTCATTGGCACCGGTGGCCACGATGATGACACCGTGGTCGATGTTGCGGGGTTGGGCGTCGGCGCTCAGGGCGACCGTGGTCTTGAAGTTTCCCTTGTAGCCGCCGAATCCGGAAACGGTCGCTCCCTTGACCACCTCCACCTTGTCGTTGGCCTCCACCTCGGCGATCAATGCTTTGAGATAGGCCTGTACGTCGGCTCCTTCGAGAGTGTGGCGCAGGTTGCGGGCAAAGCCGCCGAGTTGCGCCTCTTTTTCGACGAGCACGACCTCGAAGCCCTGCCGGCCCAGGTTCAGGGCCGCGTTCATGCCGGCAATGCCTCCTCCGATGACCAGGGCCCGCTGATTGACCTGGATGACCTTTTCCTCGAGCGGCTTCAGGGTTCCGGCCCTGGCAACCGCCATGCGCACCAGGTCTTTGGCCTTTTCCGTGGCGGTTTCGGGCATCTTCGAGTGAATCCAGGAATTCTGGTTGCGGATGTTGGCCATCTCGAAGAGATACTTGTTGAGCCCGCATGCCTCGAGGGTTTCCATGAACATGGGTTCATGGGTTTTCGGGCTGCACGAGGCCACCACCACGCGGTTGAGATTCTGCTCCACAATCTTTTCCTTGATCTTTTCCTGGGTGTCCTGGGAGCAGGTGAAGAGGTTGCTGTCGCTGAACACGACGTTGGGCAGCGTAGCGGCATAATCCTGGACCGCAGGCACGTCCACGATGCCGCCGATGTTGATGCCGCAGTTGCAAACGAACACGCCGATGCGCGGGTCCTCCCCGGCAACGTCCTTTTGATCGGGGACTTCGAGGGTGGGAATGTCGGTACCCCTCGCTTCGGACAGGTCGGCCCCTGCCAGGCAGGCTGCGGCGCTTGCCTCGGTCACCGACCCCGGGATGTCCTTGGGGCCCTGGAACACGCCGCAGGTGTAGATCCCCGGCCTGGATGTCTCCACCGGCGCGAATGGCGCGGTTTTGGCAAAGTTGTATTCGTTCAGCTCGATGCCCAGGCGTTTGGCCAGCTTCACCGCCGTATCCGGGATGGTCAGCCCCACCGAGAGCACCACCATGGAGAAGATCTCCTCTTGCAGGGCGCCGGTTTCATCGGCATAGCGCACCCGCAGGTCGCCGGTCTCGGGCACTTCGTTGATCGTGTGGACACGCGCCTTTTCGAAGCGGATGCCCTCCCTGTCCCGGGCCCTCAAAAAGTATTTTTCATAGTCCTTGCCGAAGGTGCGCATATCCATGTTGAAAATGACCGTTTCCAGGTCTCCGTGGATGTGTTCCTTGGCGATCATGGCTTCCTTGGTGGCGTACATGCAGCAGACGGACGAACAGTAGCCGTTGCCGCAGCGGTTTTTATCGCGTGAGCCGACGCACTGCAGCCAGGCGATGCTTTTGGGCTCTTCGCGGTCGAGCGGCCGCATGACGTGCCCGAAATAGGGGCCGCCCGCCGACAGGATACGCTCGAAGCCTTCGGCGGTGACCACGTTGGGGTACTTCCCGTATCCCAGGTAGTCGAGCTCGGAAGGGTCGAAGCCCTTGGTGCCGGGCGAAAGAATGACGGACCCGACGGTGAGCTCGGTTTCTCGCACCCGGTCGTCGTATTTGACGGCCTCGGCCAGACAGGTTTTTTCGCACAATCCGCAGCCGAGACACGCGTCCATGTCGATGGCGAAAGCCAGGGGAACGGCCTGGGCGTATTCGATGTAGGTCGCCCTGCGGTCGTTCATGCCCTTGTTGATGGTATTGATGGCGGATGCGGGGCAGTGACGCGCGCAGTCGCCGCAGCCCGTGCAGGCATCGGGGTCGATGTAGCGCGGGTTGTTGGTAACGGTGACCTTGAAGTTTCCGGGATCACCGGCGATGCCTTTGACCTCGCTGTTGGTGATCAGGTTGATGTTCATGTGCCGGCCGACCTCGACCAGTTTGGGCGAGATCACTCACATGGTGCAGTCGTTGGTCGGAAAGGTCTTGTCCAGCCGGGCCATGAGCCCGCCGATGGTCGGCCCCTGTTCGACCAGATAGACGTTGTAGTCTGAATTTGCAAGATCCAGTGATGCCTGCATGCCAGCAATACCGGCACCGACGACCATAACTGATCCGCTTTTCTTTGCCATTTTGCCTCCTGATTTGGCATCGCACGGCGATACCAATTTTAAATGCTAAATTATGAATTTTGAATGAAGGCCTATGCGACGCGGTTGACCGAAGTGTTGCCCGCATTCAAAATTAACATTTAAAAACTAAAAATTTTCTAAAGCGCCGCAAAAACGGGCTTGCGCTCCTGCATGCCGGTGAACTCGACCCGGTTGGTTCTTTCCAGATCCGCCAGAAGATAGGAAACCCGCAAAACATCCACGCCGATTCTGGCGCTGATTTCGCGCACCGAAACGGACCCTTCCCGGATCGCCAGATAAATGAGGTTTTTCAGGTATTCCCGTTCGAGCTCCTTGAAAAGCACGGACTCGTATGCTGCGAGGTCCCAGGAACGACCGTAGACATCGCCCTGAGTGGTGATCCTCACCTCCTTGCCAACCAGCCAGCGGATGGTTTCGTCGCTGACCGTCATTTCGCAGGCTTCCAACTCCAGAGCGACCTCGGCCGCGTCCAGTCTGCCCTGTTTCCTGATGGCGTCCGTGGCTTCGTTGACCACCTCCACGAATCGCTGTGCTTCGGCCGAGGAAACCCAGTCGAAATGCAGCCGGTCGGCGCCGATGCCCGCCGTGTCGAGCAGTTTCCGGGTTAAGAGCAGTTTCTTCTCCGCTTGAACATTACCTTCCAGGTAATGGCAGTCGCCGAAATGTCACCCGGACACGAGGACGCCGTCGCATCCCTCTCTGAGCGCCTTGATGATAAACACCGGATCCACGCGTCCGGAGCACATGACCCGCACGGTGCGCATGTTGGCCGGATATTGCAGCCGGGAAACGCCGGCCAGGTCGGCGCCGGCATAGGCGCACCAGTTGCAGAGGAACGCTACGATTTTTGGTTCAAATGCCGTCATACGTCTACCTCTCGTTTGTTTGAATAAACCCTTTTTTATTACCACACGGATGCCGTGTTCCGGCATCCGTGTGGGCTTGAAACCCTCGAATTCTTGACCCCGTGGATCATTGGAGCCCTTGCCTTAGGCTGCCGCACAGACGGCCGCCAGGATCTGCTGGCGCCTGAAGTGCAACATGTCGATGGCGTGCTGCGGGCAGGATGAGGCGCACAAGCCGCACCCCTTGCAGGATGCCGGTATGTTTTTGGCTTTCTTTTTGCCGTCCACTTCCTCGAGGACGATGGCGGAGAAGGCGCACACTTCCGTGCACAGACCGCACCCGATGCACTTGTCGGCGTCCACCTGGGAAACGAGCGGCGACACCTTTATGGCGTCCTTGGAGAGAACGGTGGCCGCCCGGCTGGCGGCAGCCATGGCCTGGGCGATGCTCTCGTCGATGGTTTTGGGGTAATGGGCCAGGCCGCACAGGTAGACGCCGTCCGAGGCGAATTCCACCGGACGAAGCTTCGCGTGGGCTTCCATGAAGAAGTTTTCCGCATTCAGCGGCAGTTTGTACATGCCGGCCAGTTTTTTGTTGTCAGCCGGCACAATGGCCGTGGCCAGGTTGACCCAGTCGGCCGGGATCGTGACCCGGCGCTGCAGGATGGGGTCGAACACGGTCACGTCGAGGCCTTCCCCGGTTTCTTTCACGACGGGTTTGTTGTCCAGGGAGTAGCGAATGAACACGACCCCCAGTTCGCGTGCCTTCTTGTAATGCAACTCCCTTTCGCCGAAGGTCCTGATGTCGCGATAGAGGATGAAGACGCCGGCGTTGGGGTGGCGCTCCTTGACGGCGATGGACTGGAGAATCGAATTGGTGCAGCAGATACGGGAGCAATAGGGGCGCCGATCGTCACGGGAGCCGACACACTGGATGAAAACGACCGTGTCGTCATCCCGGACATTGTCCAGATTGTGTTCCAGGTCGTGCCAGCGCATGACCCGGTCGTTTTTTCCGTAAAGGTATTCATCGGTGTCCGCGGCCCCGCCGCCCGTGGCGATGACAGTGGCGCCGTGCTGCACGGTCTTGAGTTTGTCGCCGCTTTTGATGGTGGTTTCGAAGTTGCCCACAAAACCGCCGGCGTCCGTGATTTCGGCACCGGTCAGAACCTCCACTTCCGGGTGTCGGGCAACCCGGTTCTTGATGTCGGCCAGAAAGGCCTGGACATCTTCGCCCTTCCAGGTTTTGCCGATATCCCGGGCCACACCGCCGAGTTCGGCATCCCTCTCAACCAGGATGGCCGGGAAGCCCTGGTCGGCCAGGTTCAAAGCGGCCGTCATGCCGGCGATGCCGCCGCCTACGACCAGCGCCGACTTGTTGACCGCCACGTCGATGTCGCCGATGGGGTCCAGCAGGGACGCTCGGGCCGCGGCCATGCGCACCAGGTCTTTCGATTTTTCGGTGGCCTTTTCCTTTTCTCCGGCGTGCACCCAGGTGCACTGATTTCTGATATTGGCCATTTCAAAAAGGTAGGGGTTTAGCCCGGCGTTGCGCATGGTTTCCTGGAAAAGCGGCTCATGGGTCCTGGGCGTGCAGGCGGCGACCACCACCCTATTGAGCCCTTTTTCCCTGATAACCTCCGCCATTTTGTCCTGGGTGTCCTGGGAGCAGCTGAACAGGTTTTCTTCCACGTGGACCACGTTGGGCAGGCTCTTGGCATAGTCCACGATGGCGGGCACATCGGCAACGCCGCCGATGTTGATGCCGCAATTGCAGACGAATACGCCTACTTTGGGGTCCTGGCCTTCCACCTCAGCCTCGGCCGGAAATTCTCTTTCGCGGACAAGCGATCCCCGGGCATCGGCCAGCAGAATCCCGGCGCTGCAGGCTGCGGAGCTGGCTTCCATGACCGATTCGGGAATATCTTTGGGGCCCTGGAAGGCGCCGCACACATACACGCCGTCGACGGAGGTCTTGACGGGCGTGGTCGTATCGGTTTTGCAGAAGTTGCCGTCGGAAAGCTCGATACCCAGTTTTTGGGCCAGGGTCACGATTTCAGACGATATCTCCATGCCCACGGAAAGCACGATCTGGTCGAACGTTTCGGTTTCTATACGTCCTTCGTCGGTAACGTAGCGGACTTCAAGGTCGTCAGAGCCCGCTACGGGGTTGACGGTGTGCACCCGGCTTCTGACAAAGCGCACGCCGTGTTTGTCCTTGGCCGTGTTGTAGAACTTTTCGAAGTCCTTGCCGTGGGTGCGCATATCCATGTAGAAAATGGTGCACTCCAGATCGTCTCCGGCGTGTTCCTTGGCGATGACGGCCTCCTTGATGGCGTACATGCAGCAGACCGATGAACAGTAGGCGTTGTCGCAGCGGTTCATGTCGCGGGAGCCGACGCATTGGAACCAGG
>JAJDNW010000114.1 GCA_022340465.1 Deltaproteobacteria bacterium
TCGGAAGAAATTTCATCCCTGTTTTTTTTCCTGACCAACTTCACGGGGCCTGGAATTAAAAGGTTTACACAATCGACCTGACATTCCGACGTTCGCCTGCCAATGGCGGGTCTCTCGACACTGTTGTCGACACCACTTCTAAAAATTTCAGCCATACCCAGGCACCCTCCCGCCCACAAGAAGGACCCGAACACTTCCCAGAATTTCACGTGATCCGGGTCGATGGTCAGCCCGGACTCGTCTTCGTACCCCCGAAACAGATCGTTGTAATCGCCAAAGCCGCCGACCGGCAGGTCGCTCAGTCCGAAACGCCACGAGTTGGTGCAGAGCCAGCCGAGATCCCGCATGGGATCCCCAACGTGGGCGGCCTCCCAGTCCAGAACGGCGATGACTCCCAGTGGTGAAACGATCAGGTTCCCGTTGCGAAAGTCACCATGGACCAGGGTCGTGCGGCTGGATTCAGGCAGATGTTCCTTCAGCCATCTTGCGGTGTAGTCGATTGTCGGCTGCGCGGTTTTAAAGCTTTTGTAACGGTTCCACCCCATATCGATTGCATCTTCAGGGTTTATCCTCACCAGCCGTTTGCCAAGACCGGTTTCCTCGAGATCGAGGGCGTGAATCCGCGCAAGTATCTGGCCGCACTGATACGCCAGTTTCGGCCGGATATTTTTTAAGGATTCGGAGCGAACGATCCGCGATCCGAGCGTTTCGCCCTCGAGCCATTCCATAATAAACGCATCGCCGACACCATCCTCCGGTGCCGTGACATAAAACACCTCGGGCTCCGGGACGCCGGCTTCCTTTGCACGAAGGAACAGCTTTGCTTCAGTGGCCAGTCCCGCAGCACCCAGGATCAGGAGCGACCCAACCCCTTTAATCGAGCGCCGCATGGCCAGTTGCCGTTTACCCGTATGCGTCGAAATAACGATACGGTATGTTTCCTGGCTCGCGCCTGCCGACAGGCGCCTGCACAAGAGAAGTTTCTCGAAGCCTTCGAAGCGCTTTTCCAAAACAGCCTGAAGCTTGTTTTCGAAATCGCTGCGATCGTTTTCTTTTTCCGACATAGGTTACCCCATACTTACCCCCATCGTTGCAACACTGGGGTTGAGGTTTGGCCGTTGTTCACCCGGCTGAGAACCCCCCTTGGGTTTTTGTTGCTTCATGAAGCCGAACATATAACCGGCAACCCGCCGCATCTGTATCTCTTCCGCTCCCTCGGTAATGCGATAGCGCCGGTGATGTCGATAGATGTGCTCGTAATTGAAGATTCCCCGCAGCAAGCTGCAGGGAATGCGCTCGCTATCTCGGTTCATAAAACCCTCTCATTATCGATGTCATACCAATAAGGCCAACAACACGAAAGAAACCATGAAAATTTTCGTGCTTTCCCGCTTTCGTGATTGGTTTTATCTTTTTTCACTACATATCACTTGATGGCTTTTGGGGGTTTAGTAACGGAAAACCGGGTTGGGTTAAAAAATCGTTACTTCTTAATTCCAGCTATTTTTTTGGCGTCCTTCTTTTTCATGTCGAAATTAGCGTAGCGCTGAATCATCACCTTTTGGGCCTGGGGGGAACCGGCTCCGTGAATGGATTCGGTGAAGTAGGCGACGGCACCGGTCCCCATGGTGATATTCTCGATGAGACGAATGCAGCGCATCCGGTCCTCGGCCGAAATGTGGTCGACCCCCTTGAGATACTTCCGCAGCAGTTCGCCGATTACCGGAATGTCCAGATCCTTCTCCGAAGGGGTCGTGCCCACGACCGCCCCGGCGATGTCCTGTGCCAGGCGGCAAATTTCGGCAGGATTCCGGGTTATATTCAACTTGGCGACATTTGCCAGCAGTCCGTTGACCAAGCACCCGCCGGATGCGTGCTTGCTGCCCTCCGATGCGGCTGCAATCGCGCAGGCATAACAGGTTTCATTGAGGTGTACCATCTCCTGCAGCTTGTCCTTGATATGCGACGCTTTTTCAGTGCCGTTGTACTCGGCTATCAAGGCCGCCGCGCCTGTCAGCACGTCACCCATGCCGGTCTTGCATCCCCCGTAGCTGGCCCGGTGATAGTTGGCGAAGATTTCGACGAGCCTGCCTGAGAACGGATACTCGCCGCTCATCAGAACCTGCTCCCAGGGGATGAACACATCGTCGAATATCATGTAGGCCTCCTGGCCGCCGAATTGCGCGTTGCCCACATCGATCTCGCCCTTTTCCAGCTTTCTCGTGTCGCAGGACTGCCTCCCGTAAACGTAGGAGATGCCTTTTGTGTTGGTCGGCGTGACGAAGGTGACGGCATAGTCCTTGTCCTGCTCCCGCATGGCCGACGTCGGCGTAACCGCAACCCAATGCGAGTTTACGGCACCGGTCTGATGAGCCTTGCATCCCCGCACCACGATTCCCTTGGCATCCTTTTTTACCATGCGAAGGTAAAGATCCGGGTCGGCCTGTTTGCCGGGGGCAAGCGACCGGTTCCCCTTGGGGTCTGTCAGAGCGGCGTCACAGACAAGGTCCTCTTCCTGCACAATGGTTAAAAAATTGAGGAAGCGCTGATGGTATTCGGTATTTAATTCGGCGTCCATCTCATACGTTATGGCATTCAGGGTATTCATGGCATCCCAACCGGCACAACGCTGAAAACAGGTTCCGGTCTTTCTTCCCATCAAGCGTAAAAGCCGGGGTTTTTTCAACAGATCCTCGATGCGCTGGTGAACATGGGTGAATCGATTGATTTTTTTGCCGGACAGATGAGACGTCGCTGTGGCCAAGTCTTCATGTGCGGACTGTTGAGCGATTTCGTAGGTCATGCCGACAGAATTAAGGGTGGGCCTGATAATGGGGTTGTCGACAGTGTCCTCGACTTTTTCCCCAAGCAAATATACCGGCAGATGCAGTGCCCGGATGCTTTCAAAATATTCCTCTTTTGTTTTCAGTGTCATGACGAATTTCCCCCTGTGTCATTGAATCGTAAGGATTCGAAAATTTGAACCGAGATAGCGAGCGCATTCCCTGCAGCTTGCTGCAGGGTAAGCGAGCGAATCATAATCGATAGAATTCCTTACGGTGAAGATTCCCCTTACGCTTGCTGCGGGGAGTGTTCGATCACGGAAATTAAATTTTCCAACCGGTCTTTTCGGATTGATATGTTGACAATCTCTCCCTTGATTCAATGGATTCTCAACCGAAACTATTTAAATTCCCTTTGATGCTGATACTTATTTTATCAACATCTGGATGCCGGCAACACAGGGCGATTGGATATTTGTCAACACGCCGCCCAGCATTTGCGCCATGCCGACTTTGGCGCCATTGACTTGATTGGCACCAAACTCACCCCAGAGCTGTTTGGCCACATCACCGACGACACGCACACCGGATGCGCCTAACGGATGACCCAGTGAAAGCAGACCGCCGCTGGGGTTGACCGGACAACGGCCGGTCATTTCAAAATGACCCGAGCGGGCCTTCGAAATGCCTTCGCCCGGCTTGCACACGCCAAGGGTTTCATAAGCCGCCAACTCTTCTGCGGAAAAGGCATCGTGCATTTCGACCACGTCAATATCCTTCTCGGCATCCACGCCGGCCGCTTCGCAGGCTTCTTTGACGCCTGCAATCATCGCCGGCAATGCCAGGGGGTTGAAGGAAGCGTCTTGGGGGCCACCGACTGAAATAACGGAACCGGCAACTTTTACCGGTGCGCGACCCTTCTGGTTATGTTTCTTGGAATAATCGGCAGAACATAAAACGATAGCCGCGTCACCGTGTACGAAAATACCGTACCGACTTTACTGAGAGGCGCCTTCTCGACCCTGTCGGATGAACAGAATGTGCAAAGTTCCATCGCCGGATAGGAGGTTTTCCCGCAATCCCGGCATCTATTCCCCACTTGAATCCATTCCTCCCCACGCTTTTCCAAGGCGCCCGGATAAAAAATCATTTGACTGACCGCATCTTGATCAATCATATCCCTGCACACTCCTTCCTTACTTCTCTATTTTGCCGCCATTCGAATTGCACCGTCCAGACGAATCACTTCACCGTTGAGATACTGGTTTTCGACGATCTGGCGCGACAGCAGTGCGAATTCCTCCGGCTGACCCAAACGGTTCGGGTAAGGAACCATTTTCCCGAGAGAATCTAGGACCTTATCGGGAAGCCCCATAAGCAGAGGCGTTTCAAAAATACCCGGAGCGATGGTCATCACCCGGATGCCGTATGCCGCGCATTCCCTGGCAATGGGCAGGGTCATACCGCACACGGCCGCTTTCGACGCACTGTAGGATGCCTGGCCGATCTGGCCGTCAAAGGCGGCGACCGAGGCTGTATTGATAATGACCCCCTTCTCGTCCTCCGTGTTCTTCACCATCTGTTCCACCGCCAGCCGGATGACATTAAACGTGCCGATAAGATTGAGCTGCACAACCCGACTGAACGCATCCAGGGGATGGGGCCCTTTCTTGCCCAGCACCTTGGTCGGCGCGCCCGTACCCGCACAGTTGACCGCGATATGGATTGCACCGAATGAATCCACGGTTTTTTCGATCCCTGCAACGACGCTTGCCTCGCTGGTTACATCCACATGTGCGAAGATGACGTTCGCCCCCAGTTCCTCCACCAGCTTTACGGCCTTTTCATCCTGAATATCGAAAATCGCCACCTTCGCACCATCTTTAGCGAAGTTACGCACACACGCCTCACCCAACCCGGATGCGCCCCCTGTCACAATCGCCACTTTATCTTTTACGATCATCATCTTTCTCCTTTTTAGTTGATAAATAACAAAATCCTGAATTGAACTCGGGAAGATAATTTAACGCCCCTTGAAAACAGCGTCCCTTCTTTCGATGAAAGACCTTACCCCTTCGGCCGCATCGTCACTTTTCATGATCTCCCTGAGATCCGGCACCAGCTTGTCCACGGCGGCCCGCTCCCCGTGGGTTTGGACGCGCCTTGCCGACAGCAGGGAGGCCTGGACGCCCAGAGGCGCCTGTTTGGCCACGATTTCCGCGATCTCGAGGGCCCTGTCGAACTGGGCGCCTACCGCCGTCACCTCCTGGACAAGCCCGAGCCGGTGTGCTTCTGCAGCATCCATTTCTTCACCGGTCAGGATATACCGCATCGTGTTGCCCCAGCCGATTTCCTGGTGCATGCGAATCGTCACACCGCCCACCGGGTAGATGCCGCGTTTGATTTCGAGCATGGCAAAACGCGTGTTCTCGGCGGCCACCCGGATGTCCATGGCCAGCAACAGCTCGACCCCGATGGTGAAGCAGATACCCTGCACCGCGATTACCGTCGGTTTCTGAACGCGGTCTGTTTCAGGGTTGCCGAACAGGCCATAGGGATCACAGGCGCCCTTGGGAAGCGGCGGCGGGAATTCCCCCTTGTCCAGCAAAGGCGACCACTGGGCAAGGTCGAGGCCGCTGGTGAAGTGCTTGCCATTGGCATAGATGAGCCCGCAGCGCAGATCGGGATCGCGGTTGAGCTCGCCCAGGGCTTCTGCCAGCTCGATGAACATGTCGACATCGAAGGCATTCAATTTCCGGGGTCGATTGAGCCCCATGAGAAGTACATGTGCCTGCCGTTCAACATCTACTTTACTTTCCATTTCAGCAAAGCTCCTCTATTAGTCAAGCACCTCAATTGAGGTTGAGGTTTCATTCAAAACGTTCGGTTCCATATCCATCCCCTTTATTTACCCAACCCGGATAAACCGGAAATTCCAATATCAGATATCTAAATTCTGAACAATTTCAAAAGGGCCAACACCAAAAACAAAGGATCCGAGGATCCAAGGGCTCAAGGGGCCGAGGGGAAAGGCCCTATAGGTCAAATGTCTCACGGTTCACGGAATAAGCCTCAGGGCGCAGGGTCCAAGGTGCAGACCGCTTAACGCATGATGCTTTGGAATTGCCTTGCGCCTTTTGCCTTGGGCCTTGCGCCATACGTTTTACGTTTCACGTCTCACATTTCACGACGTAACACGGTATCGCTTAACACCTGACACACGGGGCTCGCCGTATACCGTGCACCGTACACCGTATACCGTTTTCGTATTTGGTCATATATCAGCGGTTGGCCAGAATGGCAACTATGCCGCACCCATCATAAGGATCCCCCCGATATGATGCACCAGCCCGTTTAAAGGCGCCGCAATCTGCCTTTCGGCTTCCACCTTGCATTGAAGCCGCTTGTAGATTTCATATGTCATC
>JAJDNW010000115.1 GCA_022340465.1 Deltaproteobacteria bacterium
GATGCCGGTATATTCTTGGCACGGAGCTTACCGTCCATATCTTCAAGTACAATGGCGCTGAAGGCGCAGACTTCGGTACACAAGCCGCAGCCGATACATTTTTCCACATCCACCTGGGAAACCAGTGGTGAAATCTGAATCGATTGTTTGGACAAAACTGTGGCGGCACGGCTTGCGGCCGCCATGGCCTGCGCAATACTTTCATCGATGGATTTTGGATAATGCGCCAGACCGCACAGGAAAATACCATCGGATGCAAACTCCACAGGACGGAGTTTCGCATGGGCTTCCATAAAGAAATTTTCCGCATTCAACGGCAGCTTGTACATGGCGGCCAGGGCGTTGTTTTCCACAGGCTCGATGGCCGTGGCCAGGTTGACCCAATCCGCCTGAATCTTCAATTCCCGCTGAAGGATGGGATCAAATACACTGACTTCAAGTCCGTCACCGGCTTCAACGACCACCGGTTTATTTTCAAGCGTGTAGCGGACGAAGATGACGCCCAGTTCGCGCGCTTTCTTGTACAATACTTCGCGTTCACCGTACGTGCGGATATCCCGGTACAAAATGAAGACATCGGTTTCCGGGTGGACCTCCTTGATGGCAATGGCCTGCATGATGGAAGACGTACAGCAGATTCGGGAGCAGTAAGGCCGCTGATCATCCCGGGAGCCCACGCACTGGATAAAAACGATGCTCTGTGCATCCTTCAGGTGTTCCGGATGCTTTTCGAGTTCGTGCCAGCGGGTCACACGTGGATGTTTACCGTAAAGATATTCATCTGTGCCTGCGGCTTTGGCACCGGTGGCAATGATGGTGGCGCCGTGTTGAATCTTTTTGGCACCACCGCCGGCGCTGACGGTGGTCTCGAAATTGCCGACGAATCCGGATGCTTCGGTCACCTGGGCGCCCAGCATCACATCGATATTTGAATGTTCCTTTACCCGGGTGACGAGCTCGGACAAAAATTTCGGCACCGATTCCCCTTTCCAGGTTTTATTCACATCCCTGGCCGTGCCGCCGAGTGCTTCGTCTCTTTCGACAATGGTGGCCGGAAAGCCCTGATCGGCCAGATTCAGCGCCGCCGTCATGCCGGCGACACCGCCGCCGATAACCAGGGCCGATTTGTTGACATCCACGGAAATATCACCGATCTGGTCCAGCAGAGAGGCTCTGGCCACCGCCATCCGCACCAGATCTTTAGACTTCTGAGTGGCCTTGTCCTTTTCGGATGAATGTACCCAGGTGCACTGGTTGCGGATGTTGGCCATTTCGAACAAGTACGGGTTGAGACCCGAATTGCGCATGGTTTCCTGGAAAAGCGGCTCATGCGTTCGCGGGGTGCAGGCGGCGACCACCACCCGGTTCAATTCCTTTTCCTTGATGACTTCCGCGAGCTTGTCCTGGGTGTCCTGAGAGCAGGTGAAAAGGTTCTCTTCGACATAGGTGACGTTGGGCAGGCCCCTGGCGTATTCAGCGATTTCCGGCACGTTGGCGACACCGCCGATGTTGATGCCGCAGTTGCAGACAAACACGCCGATGCGTGGCTCCTGACCCTCGACATTGGTTTCAGCCGGAAATGTCTTGTCCTTTACCAGCGACCCCCGGGCCGATGACAGCTTGATGCCGGCACTGCAGGCAGCGGAACTGGCTTCCATAACCGACTCCGGAATATCTTTGGGGCCTTGAAAAGCGCCGCAGACATAGACACCTTCGCGGGAGGTCTGAACCGGCGAGGTTGTGGTGGTTTTGCAGAAATTGCCGTCGGTCAGCTCGATGTCGAGTCGTTTGGCGAGATCCACGATGTCGGGGGGTATCTCAAGCCCCACGGAAAGGACAATCATGTCAAAGACTTCCTTCTGCAGGATGCCTTCGTCCGTGACGTAACCGATTTCAAGGTCATCGGATCCCCGGACCGGATTGATGGTGTGCACGCGGCTTCTAAGGAACCGGACACCATGCTGGTCTTTGGCGGATGCATAAAACTTTTCGAAATCCTTTCCATGGGTGCGCATATCCATGTAAAAAACAGCACAGTCAAGGTCCCCTGCAGCGTGCTCCTTGGCAATAACCGCCTCTTTCACGGCATACATGCAGCACACCGACGAACAGTAGCTGTTGTCGCACCTATTGAGATCTCTGGAGCCGACACACTGAAACCAGGCGATCTTTTTCGGTTCCTTTTTGTCCGACATCCGCACCAGATGACCCATGGTGGGGCCGGTGGCGGAAAGGATTCTTTCAAATTCAATGGAGGTAATGATATTGGGATGTTTAGCGTAGCTGTAATTGTCGAAGCGGGACGGATCAAAGGGTTTGAATCCAGGTGCCAGAATGACGGAGCCCACATCGAGCTCCAGCGTTTGAGGCTGTTGGGCATGGGTTTCCAGCGTAATGGCCTTGGGACCGCAGGCTTCCACGCACATGTAACATTCACAGCAGTAGCCGCAATTCAAACATCGGTGCGCCTCGTCCTTGCCTGCATCTTCCGCGTAGCCCAGCTCGACTTCAGTGAAATTCCCTTTACGTTTTTCCAGCGGCAGTTCCGGCATGTGGGCACGTTGCCGAATGGGGGTGGCCGGCGGTATGGGCCGGTACACCGGATCTTCCCGTTTGACGGGTTCTCTGCCGACCGCCATATCTTTGCCGTCTAGATAGCGTAAAATGGATTCGGCCGCTTCCTTACCGGCGGCGATTGCTCCGATGGCGACCCAGGGACCGGTCTGCACATCTCCGCCCGCAAACACACCTTCGCGGCCGGTGGCATAGGTGATGGGGTCAACCTCCGTGGTGCCCCAGCGGGAAATCTCCACACCGGCGATATCTTCGATGCCGGAGAGATCCGGCCGTTGGCCGATGGCCGGTATCAGCTGGTCGATCTCGATATCATATTCACTGCCCGGTACGGGCACAGGGCGCCGTCTTCCGGAAGAATCCACGTCACTCAGTTCCATTTGAATGCATCGAAGGCCGGTGACCATGCCGTCGCTTGTCAGGACCTCCTGGGGAGCTGCCAGGTATGAGATCTTGACGCCCTCTGATTCGGCAGCCGCGATCTCCTCTTCCCATGCGGGCATTTCCGTGCGGGTCCGGCGATAGACGATGTTGACCGTTTCGGCACCCAGCCGAACCGCGCAGCGCGCCACGTCAATGGCGACATTGCCGCCGCCGATAATGGCGACGTGCTTGCCCACTTCGGTGGTGCCGTTCAGGTTGACTTCCCGCAAAAATTCGACGCCCTGGCGAACGCCCTTGGACTTTTCACCGGGAATCCCCAGTTCGATGCCCTTGTGGGCGCCGATGGCGATGTAGACGGCCTTGAATCCTTTTTCAAACAGATCGTCCACGCTGAGGTCCGGTCCAACGGGCGTATTGGTTTTGATTTCGACGCCGAGATTCGTGATGACTTCAATTTCATTGTCCAGAATATTTCTGGGGAGACGATGCGCCGGTATGCCCACCCGCAGCATACCGCCGGCCTGGGGCTGTGATTCAAAAATCGTTGACAGGATTCCTTTTCGTGCCAGTTGATAGGCGGCGGAAAGTCCGGCGGGTCCTGAACCGATGATGGCGACTTTCTCCGCTCTGGGCGCTGCACAGGAGATTTCGATTTTTCTGGCATCAAATTGATCCGCCGCCAGCCGTTTGAGATTTCGAATGGCCACCGGCGCGTCCACGTCACATCGGCGGCAGGCGTCTTCGCAGCCGTGGGGGCAGATTCTACCGAGAACGCCGGGAAGCGGCAGGTCTTCCATAATGATTTCCAGGGCTCTTTGGTAATTGCCCTGTCCCACCATCTGGACATACCCCTGCACATTGAGACCCGCGGGGCACGCCAGGCGGCAGGGTGCTTTATCGGCTTTTTGAATGGCAAATGCGCCCGGAATGGCCTGGGCATATTTTTTATAGGTCGCTTTACGGTCACTGAACCCCTGGTCGTATTCGCTGGGAAGGGTCACCGGACAGACTTCCGTACAGTCACCGCAGCTGGTGCACTTGGCTGGATCGATGTACCGGGGTTGTTGGGTGATGAAGGCTTTGAAGTTTCCTTCAGATCCTTCAATTTTATCAATTTCAGCGCATGTAATCAGATTGATGTTGAGATGCCGGCCGACCTCGACCAGTTTTGGTGAAATGATTCACATGGCGCAGTCATTGGTGGGAAATGTTTTATCCAGTTCACTCATCACGCCACCGATGGCAGAGGATTTTTCAATCAAATGAACCAGATACCCTGAATCTGCCAGATCCAAGGATGCCTGCATGCCAGCGATGCCACCGCCGACAACGAGTACGGATCCGAGGGCCTTTTCAGTCATGCCGAACTCCTTCAAATTGTGGGTTTGAGGCGATTGAACACATCAAAATAACGTGTTGCGTTTTGCGGCCGACACCTTCATGGCTTTGCCAAGCCGCAAGAGACACTTATATCGACTATTTTTAAAATTTGTCAACCCTAATTATCGGTGATTGAACCAAAGAATTTCCCGGCAATCAGTTATGGGGGTATCAATGTATAACCATTTGAAATTATGTGATTATAAGAATTTAAACATCTCGAATGATTCTGAACTCAAATTTTTTGAGCCCCCTGCCGAAAAGCGGGTGTTTTGGTGTGGGAGGCTGTCGCATGCATTGCAAATGACCTTGAAACCATCGGCCGCCCATGATACTCCAGAATGGGTCAGCCGATGTGTGTCA
>JAJDNW010000116.1 GCA_022340465.1 Deltaproteobacteria bacterium
AGAGAGGCATTTGAGGCCGCCCGCCTCCGGGGCTGGAACCGTGACCTGAACAGGCGCGTGATCCCTCTGGGATTCGTGGTCGCCTCCGGTACGCGGGATGTCGCGACCACCGTGAAGTATTGCCGTTCCAACAACCTTGCCATAACGGTGCGCGGCAAAGGCGCCCACTCACCCTATGGGATGGCGGACGACGCCGTCGTAATCGATCTCGTGAAGATGACCGCCGTCCGCGTCGATCCGGAGAACCGGTTGGTTTATGTCCAGGCCGGCGCCAATGGAGGCGATGTCGATCACGAGACAGCACTTCATAATCTGATCTGTTTGACCGGTTCGGTCTCGCATACCGGCTTTGCGGGCGTGGCGCTCGGAGGGGGCATCGGCCACCTCAGCCGCTGGCTCGGGGCGGTGGTCGACAGCATCGTCAGTTACGAGATGGTCACCGCGGAAGGAGCTGTTGTCCGTGTGGACGCATCCAGGGACCCCGAGCTGTTCTGGGGAATGCGTGGCAACGGAGCGAGTTTCGGCATCGTTACCGAGTTCGTGTTGAAGCTTCGCGACATGCCCAACGGTGGAATTATTCGTGCCGCGCCCATACTGTGGGGCGCCGACAATGCGAACGAAGTCATGTCTTCATGGATGGGGCGCATTGCCGAGCCCGGACGCAAGAAGACCGAGACCCTTCAGTTTGCCTTCCTCCACTCCCCAGATGGCCAGCCGCTCTGCGGCATCATTCCCCTTATCGTCGGTGAGACTGAGAAAGCGGCCTCGGCGACCTGTGACAAACTGGCGGCGTATGGCGGCGGCGCGCTGGTGCGTCAGGACACCCAGATGCCGTACACGGCGATGCAGGCGGCGCTGGATGGGGCCTTCCCCTACAACGCCAACTACTGGGACAAAGGCGTCTTTGTCGACTGGGATCCCGCTGATGGTAAGGCAGCCCAGGACATTATCGATATCGCTGTCAGGAGCTGGAGCAGCAAGCCGGAATTCGCCTCCAAATCGTGTACCTTCCTGCTCTTTATGGAGGTCAACGGTGCCGTGGCCGAGGTTGATCCGGCTTCGACCTCATTTTGCGCTCGCGGCGGACGCCTCTGGTGTACCGCCCTGATCGGCTGGTCCGACGACAACGACCGCAAACGCGCCGCCTGCAAGAAGTGGTGTGACGACTTCGTCGAAGCGTTAGCGCCGTTTCACGTGACGACGTATCTCAACAACGCCATGCCCGAAAACGAGCATGATATGCGGCGCGTGTTTCCGGAAGAAACCATGAAGCGCCTGCGGGCGCTCAAGAAGAAGCACGACCCCGAGGGCATGTTCAAGACGGGGGTATGGCAGTACCAGGCCAACCTCTGAGGCTTTGACGAAAACCATGGTGCCATGAGGCTTGAGAGTCTCACCGCGGCGTGTGCCCGCCGTTTATCTCTCGCTATTTTTCCATGGCGGCCACGCCAGTGCGGGCGATTTCTATGATATTTTCTTTGCCGACCTCATCGAGAAAGGTATCGATCTGTGAAGTGGAGCCGGCTATCTGGACGATTTGAATATCTTTGCCTTTCTTCTCCAGTATTTCAAAATTATAACGTCCGTTAAAGGCGGTGAGATGGTCCAGGTCAACTTCCAGTTTGACGATTGCCGCCTCCCGCCAATAGCTTTTTTGGGTATCAAGCTCTTTGGCGGAGATGACCTCGGTAAACTTCTCCAGTTGTTTTATGACCTGGGTCACCTTGGCAAGATCGTCTTCCTGAAGCGTGATCGTCATCCTGCTTATGCCCGGAACTCGTGAGCTGCAGACCGTTAAGGTCTCAACATTATACATTTTTTTTCTAATCAGCATCGACACTTTGTTGAGAACACCTGGACGGTCGAGCATAAATGCTAAAATGGCTCTTCTCTTCATGATTTGCTTCCCTTTCTTTTCTTCTTAGATGCTGACTTTTTTGAGGGGGGGCGGGTAACGATCATATCACCAAAACCGCCGCCTGATGGAATCATCGGCAGAATGACCTCTGACGGATCGCAGACAAACTCAATCAGTATCGGCCCTTTCTGCGCAATGGCTTTCTTCAGTGCCGGCGTGATGTCCTGGACGTCCTTCACCTTTATATATGGAATGTCATATGCCTGGGCGATAAATCCGTAATTCGGGTTCTGCATGGGGGTTCCGCTGTAACGCCCATCGAAAAAAAGCGTCTGCCACTGCCTGACCATGCCGAGGTAGCCATTGTTAAAAAGAAGCATCTTGATGTCAATCTTATGCTCCATGACGGTTCCCAGCTCCTGTATGTTCATCTGAAAACCGCCATCGCCGCTTATTGACCAGACCCGCTCATTGGGCCGGGCAAGCTTAACCCCTATTGCCATGGGCAGAGAGCATCCCATCGTGCCCGCTCCTCCCGACGAGAACCAGCTGTTTTCTGTCTGGTAATTGTAAAATCTCGCGGCCATCATCTGGTGCTGACCGACATCAGGTACAATGAGATCTTTACCCTTGGTCAGCGTGGACAGCCGATCGACGATCGTTTTCATGAGCAATTTACCGGTATCTCCGATCCCCTCATCGATTTCGGCCTGCAGCTCATCTCTCATCACCGTGCGGTGTTCAGCAATCTTTTGAAACCAGCGGCGTCTTGGTTTGTAGGTAAGGAGCGGGTCATCAACCAGGACCTGGAGCGTCCTGAATACATCGGCATTTATCGCCACTGAAGTTGCAACGTTTTTATCGATCTCGGAGGGATCGATTTCCACGTGGATGACGTCGGCATTGGCGGCATACTCGTTCAACTTGCCGGTGACCCGGTCGTCGAACCTCATGCCAAAGGCTATCAGCAGGTCCGCCTCCATGACGGCCTTGTTGGCTTCCACGGTACCGTGCATTCCCATCATTCCCAAACTCAACGGGTGATCGGACGGCAGGGCGGAAAGGCCGTGCATCGTAAAGGCTATGGGAATATTCACCTTTTCCGCAAATTGTCGCAGCAGGCTGCCGGCATTGCTGTTTATTACACCATGACCACAGAAAATCAGCGGCCTCACGCTCTTGTTGATCAACTTTATTGCCCGATCCAGCGGCTTCCTGTCCGGTGATGGATGGTAGAGATACCCGGGTAAGACGGGTCTATATCCTTTTACATTAAAGCTGTATGTGGGAGATACCGAATCATTCTGTATATCTTTCGGGATATCGACCAAAACCGGCCCGCCACGGCCAGTGGTAGCCACGTAATATGCTTCATGGATAGTCGACTCAATGTCGTCAGCGTGGAGGGGCATGTAGGTCTGCTTGCAAATGGGCATCATCACCCCGACGACGTCACTCTCCTGAAAGGCATCGGTGGCAATGACACCGGTAGCGACCTGCCCGGTCACTATCAACATCGGCACCGAGTCCATGTGGGCATCGGCCACGCCTGTGGTCAGGTTCATTGCACCAGGTCCGGAGGTGGCCATACAAACACCGAGTTGCGGATTATCCGTCGAAAGCGATCCTCTCGATAGACCCTGGGCCATAAAAGCCGCACCCTGTTCATGACGCGACATGATGAACTGGAACTGCTTCATTTTGTCCATTTCATCAAATACCGGCATGATGGTCCCGCCGGTGTAGCCAAAAATGTACTGTATTCCCTTGGTCTTAAGAGCGGATAGCAGCTTTTCTTTTCCAGTCATGGAGAATCTCTCTGGTCGGTTAAGAGTATCTGTTCATACTCGCAAAAAATGCATCAGACTTCGCGATAGACTACGTATCAGACAGGCGCTGAATCTATAATTCCATCCAACTGTTACTGTGCAACATAAATTCATATTGAAAAAAAACTATATGAATTCATGATCTTTTTGATAATTGATGTATCCATTCTGATATTAATTGATCAGATATATTGTCTTAAG
>JAJDNW010000117.1 GCA_022340465.1 Deltaproteobacteria bacterium
AACCGTTCAGGTTCCTGGGATGCCGAAACGCCAGTTGTTTTTCAGATACCTCACCGTTATGGAGGTCTCGACTTTTAAGACGCCGTCGATCTTATTGATCTTGTCGATAAGCGTTCCAAATTCCTTCTGCGTGTTGACAAAAAATTCGGTGTCGTAATCGGTGGCGCCGCTGAGTTGGGCGATATACCAGAGGCCATCCAAACTCTCCAGGGCCTTTCCGACCTGTTCCATTCTGTTGTTTTCGGCCTTGATCTTCACATTGCCGAGGATGCCGGATTTGGTTTTCTGCGGGTTGACAATGGCCACCACCTGCATCTGTTTCTCCTTGATCAACTTCTGCAGACGGTTGCGCACCGTGGCCTCGGAGACGTTCAGTTGTTTGGCGATTTCCGTGTTGGGAATGCGACCGTTTTGCTGCAAAAGGCGGGTGATTTCATAATCGACATCTTTGTTCTGATTCGCCATGTCTCCCTCCGCGACGCCGTTCATGGTATAAAAGTGGAACAAAACTACCATAGCCCGCCCGGGGCGTCAATTAATTATTCGTAAATCGTTATTCTATTTCGCACATTTCACACTAAATGTTTAATCATATTCGCAGTAATTTATTGACATTCGCAATAATTATAGTTTATATTTTTCCAATCCAAAATGATAATTCAAATCCAATTTGAAGGAGGCGCACCCAATGAAAAGAGGTCCGACAGCCGGAACATGCATGAACACGGGGTGGGGGCTGAAAACGCTTACGCCGGACGCCCTGGACAAAATCCACGCCGCCACACTGGATGTTCTGCTATCCACCGGCGTGCGGGTCGATTCCCCGGAAGCCCTGGGTATCCTTGACCGGGGGGGATGCTGGGTCAACCGGAAAACAGGCGTCGTGCGGTTCCCCGAGCACATCGTCAAGCAAACCCTGGCCTTGTGCCCCAGCCAGATCCTGCTCGCCGGGAGGGATCCTGAAAAAGATTTCATGATGGGGGGCCGTGAGGTGGGCTTCACCACCTTCGGCACCGGGGTTCAGGTCGAAGACCTGGAAACCGGGGAAATAAGGGATTCCACCAAGCAGGATGTGGCCCGCATCGCCCGCATCACCGACGCCCTCGAGCACATGGACGTGCTCTCGTCGCCGGTGGAAGCCAGGGACAAGCCGGCATCCTCTCACGACCTCCACATGTTCGAAGCCGTCCTGATGAACTGCACCAAACACTATGCCTGCGAAGCCCAGGACGGCCCGCGCATGACAACCATGATTGAAATGGCAAAAGTTGTCGCCGGCGGCAGGGATGCCCTGAAACGAAGGCCCATTTTTTCCATGAGCGCCTGCCCCACAAGCCCTTTGCAACTGATCGAAGAGGCCGCCGATGTCATCGTGGTTTCGGCAAAAAACTGGATCCCCATCAACGTGCTCAGCATGGTGATGGCCGGCGCCACCAGCCCCATATCGGTTTCCGGCGCGCTGGTTACCCACAATGCGGAGGTGCTGGCAGGCATCATCCTGGCCCAGCTGACCAACCCGGGAGCACCGGTCATTTACGGCAGCTCCTCCACGACTTTTGACATGCGCTATGGCACCGCCGTAGTGGGCGTCCCGGAAATGGCCATGATCAGTGCCGCGGCCGCGGACCTGGCCAACTACTACGGGCTGCCCAGTTACGTTGCCGGCGGGTAGGCTGACGCCAAGATACCGGATGCCCAGGCAGGCCACGAGAAGACACTCAGCGCGCTTCTCCCTGCCCTGGCCGGAGCCAACCTGATATACGGACCGGGAATGCTCGAGATGGGCATGACCTTCAGCTTCGGCCAACTGGTCATCGACGATGAAATCGCCGCCATGGTCAAGCGGGTCGTCCGCGGCGTGGGCTTTGACGACGAACTGATGGGCGTCGAGCTGATCAAGGAGATCGGCATCGGCGGTCATTTTCTAGCGGAACGTCACGTCATGGACCACCTGGCGACCGAGCAGATTCAGGCCACCATCATCGACCGTCGTGTCCGGGAAGACTGGCTTGCGGATGGGGGCCGGAGCCTGCGGCAAACGGCCAATCGGAAGGCTGTCGATCTCCTGGAGACCCACCGGCCGGAGCCGCTGCCGGAAGAAATGGTGAAAGAATTGAAGCGAATCGTTAAAAAGGCGGAAAAATAAACGGCTTGAAAGCACAAAGGCACAAAGATCACAGAGATTATAATTATATTTTTTCTTCGTGTCCTTTGTGTCTTTGCGGTTGGGAATATGTCTGCGTTCGATAGCGAGGAGACTGTCCATGTCGAAAAAAATCATGTGCCGAATGGGTGACGGGGAAAGGGTGTGGCTCACCCCTGAAGAAATCAAAGAGGACATCCTGCGGGGGACCCAGGATGCAGCCGAAAGGGCCAACATACCCGCGCTGACCGCAGAGGAATGCGAGCGGCTGTTCGACATCATCGCCGATCCGGCCAGGGTGGTCGGCGTCGAACCGGGAGAGGAAGTGATCATCACCGACGATGCCGTGAGCATGCTTTTCTATGCCGACCAGGAAAACAGCGGCCAGGGTCTCCCCATGAGCCGGACCCAGTCGCTGCTGGCCTACGAAAGGGCCTGTGCCGCCGACACCATATCCATCGGGCACACCGACTACAGCTTCAAACAGGTCAAGCCCATCATCAACTACGAAACCCAGGAGTACTACAACGCTTCCCAGGTGACCACGGCACCGTTTTTTTACGGTTCGCAACCCAACATGGGCCTCTATTTTCAGCCCGACGGTCCCCACCCCAACCCGGCCGAACTGCTTCCCCAGGGAAAGATAACAGCCGCCCTCGAAGCCCAGGAAATTGCCATGGAGCACCTGTGCGAGGACCTGGTTTACATCGGCAAACAGATGAATGCCGTGGGCTGTGAAGGCCTCAATTTCGACACTGCGGCGTCAGCAGGGGACGCCGATTTCAAAGCCACCCTGGAGGCGGTGGCCACGCTGAAAAAGTCGGCACCGAACATGGCCATCGAAGTGGGCATGTCCTCTGAGTTCGTCATGGGCATGCACGGAGAGATGACCTATGACGGGCGGCGATTGGCCGGCCTGTACCCCCACGAGCAGGTCAAGGTGGTGGAAAAAGCCGGCGCCGACATTTTCGGGCCGGCCATCAATGTCAATACCAGCGAATCGATCCCCTGGAATCTCGCTCGCGCCGTTACCTTCGTCAAGGAAACTGTGGCCGTGGCCGACATCCCGGTCCACCCCAATGTGGGCATGGGCGTCTGCGGCGTACCCATGTTCGAAGTTCCCCCTCTGGATGCCGTTACCAGAGCCTCCAAGTCCCTGGTGCAGATCGGCAAGGCTGACGGCTTGTAGGTGGGCACCGGCGACATATTCGGAATGCCCACCGCACACGTAATGGCTTCAGCCATGGGCGGCATCCGGACTGCCGGAGATCTGGTGGCCTGGATGCAGATGACCCACAGAATGAAAATAGATCAGGCCAAAGCCTACGTGGCGGACAAACTGGGGGTCGAACTGATCGCCCTGACCGACGAGGAGATCATGCGCGAGGTCAGGGAAGACCTGGATATCGGCATCATCACTTCGGTGTCCGGCAGCGCCAAGGGCATTGCCGCCAAGTGGAAGATTGCCGAACTGCTGGATATCGAAATCAATTCCGTCAACCATTTCAAGGCAAAAATCGGAGTCCTGAATAAATAACCACAAGGGCAAAGAAAGAAAGCCGAATGGAACTAAAAATAGGATACGCTCAATGACCTCCGTCGAACCCGTTATCGTCGACAAGGAAATGCGGATCAACATCATGCGGCAGGAAGCGCTCGAACAGCTGCACCTTGCCACCCAGGAGGTGCTGGCGAAAACCGGCGTCCGGTTTCCTTTGCCGGCGGCCCTGGCAATCTTTGCCGATGCCGGCGCGGATGTCGACGAAAATAAACAGACGGTCAAAATTCCGCCGGACCTCATGATGGAGGCGCTCTCCAGGGCGCCGCGGAATATCCGCCTGGGCTCACGCGGGGAGGCGTCCCTGGACCTGATGCTGGACGGCAGCCGATCCTACTGCGGAACGGGCGGGACCGGTACGGCCACCGTCGACCCGGGATCAGGCGCTGCGCGTCCTTCCACCAAGGAGGACACGGCCATGATGGCCCGCGTGGCGGATTACCTGCCCTCCATCGGCTTTTACTGGCCCATGGTGGCCCCCCTGGACACCCCCCAGGAACTCCTGCCGCTGCACGAAATGCAAGCCTCTTTTCTGAATACGGAAAAGCACGTTCTGACCGCCAGCTGCGTCGGCAGGGCCAACGCCTGCGCGGCGGTGGAAATGGCCCGGGCCGTAGCCGGCAGCACCGAACAGATGCGACGCCGGCCGCCGCTTTCCGCCATCATCAGCCCCATATCTCCCCTGAACAACGACGCCGAAGCCCTGGAGGCGGCCTTGCTGTTTGCCGAAGCCGGATTGCCAGTGGGTTTTGCCGCCATGCCGGTCATGGGCTCCACGGGGCCGGCTTCCATCGCCGGCACCCTGGTCCTGGGAAATGCGGAGATTCTGAGTGCCATATGCCTGATGCAGCTGGCCTTCCCGGGAGCGCCCGTCACCTATCCGCTTTTTTCGGGGATGATGAACCCCTATACCGGTGATTGCGTGGTCGCCACCCGCTGCCGGTACCCCTTTTATGCCGCCACCACCCAACTCGGCCACTACTACGGCCTGCCGGTCATGTCCTCCTTTGGCGGCAGCGACCTGCGGGACCCGTTCTGCTGGCAGGTCGCCAAGGAAGACGCTGTGGATGCCTTTTATATCTATGCCACGGCGCCGGACCTGCTCCCCTGTGTGGGGATGATGGAAACCTACACGCTTCTTCACCCCGAAAAACTGATTCTGGACGACGATGTCATCCAATCCGTCCGCAGCATGTTCCATGGCATTCCCGTCGATCCCGAAACCCTTAATGTGGAAGAGATCGGCCGCGTCGGGCCCGGCGGACACTTTCTGGACACGGCCGGCACCCTCAAAAACCTTCGGGGCCTCTGGAATCCGGGCATCCGGCACCAGTGGCTGCCCGGTGAGGGGAAATTCGCCGACACGGCAGCCGCCGCACGGCAAAAAATTAAATGGATACTGGACAACCATGTACCCAAACCGCTGGATACATCCAGTCAAAAAGAACTCGAACAAATCATCAAGGTTGCCGAAAAGGCATTGTAAGGAGGAACTTATGCTAAGTGGAAAGAAATCAAGGGAAATGTTCCAACGGGCACTCGCGTGTATGCCATCCGGTGTGAATTCCAACTACCGCTACTGGGGGGACGACAAATCTCTGGTGTTAAAGAAAGGCGAAGGCGCCTATATTTGGGACCAGGACGACAAACGTTACATCGACTACCGCCTCGGGTTCGGTCCGGTCATTCTGGGCCACGGCTATCCGGCGGTGCTGGAAAAGGTGAAGGAGGCCATGTCCATCGGCAACATATACGCGATGACCCATGAATATGAAATCAAAGCCGCCGAAAAGATCAAACAAATGACCGGTGTGGATCTTGTGCGTTATGCCAACTCGGGCACCGAAGCCACCATGCACGCCATCCGGATCGCCAGAGCCTACACCGGCAGGGACAAGATTCTCAAGTTCGAAGGACACTATCACGGTTTTCACGACGCCGTTTTGTGGAGCACATTCCCGCCGCTGTCATCGGTGGGCTACCGCCGTGCTCCGATTAAGGTTCCCCAGGGTTCCGGCATGCCTCAGAATCTCGGCGACCTGGTTCATGTGGTTCCCTTCAACGACGAGGAACTGCTGGAAAAGAAGGTCAAGGCCTGCTGGGGGGAAATCTCCTGCATCATTATGGAACCCATCATGGGCAACTGCGCCTCGGTAATGCCCAAAAAAGGCTTCCTCGAATTCGTACGCAGCCTGTGCGACGAGTACGGCATCGTCCTGATTTTCGACGAAGTCAAAACCGGCTTCCGCATTGCCAAAGGCGGTGCCCAGGAATATTTCGGCATCCGTGCCGACCTGGCCACCTACGCCAAGGCGCTGGGCAACGGCTTTCCCATCGCAGCCATCGGCGGGAAAAAAGAGATCATGGGCGACATCGGCTTCCTGAAAATACCGCACGGCGGTACATACGCCGGCAACGTGGTGGCCACATCCGCCGCCTGTGCAACGTTGGACGAACTGGAAGCCGGTGCCCTGGACAAAGTCGATGCCCACGGCACCCGTTTGATGAACGGCTTCAACCAGGTGCTCAGCGATCGCGGCGTCGCCGGCTTCGTGCAGGGGCCGCCGTCCATGCCTGCCATCGTATTGACCGAGGAGCCCGGTGTCTTCGACTACCGCGACGTGGCCGCCAGCAACCATGAGGCCTACGCTGAGATCATCTGGAAGCTGTTTGAAAAAGGCGTCATGCCGGACTCGGGCGTCCACGAACCGTGGTTCATCTCGGCGTCCCACACCGACGAAGACGCAGACAGGACCATTCAGGCGTTCGACGAGGCCGTCAAGGAGGTGCTCTGCTGATGCCTGTTTCCTTGCGAATGCATCCGGTCCGGGCAAGGCGGCGGCAATAAAAAGCTTGATTAATCAGTGCGTTCGTGAAATCATTCCCAGAATCAATTCGCGGACCCACTGCGGACCCACTTCCGCTCTTAACTGATGACAAGCACTGTTCACCCGTGGTCATGAAGGAGGTGAGATCAACTATCTGCCACACATTTGTCGGCCGCACCATCGGCCATAAAATCACATCTATTCGCTTCGGCAGGGTGTATGCAAGCCTGCCGGCAGAAAGGAGAGGGAACATATGAAGAGGGTAACGATCATTAAAGGCAGTCTGATACTCCTGCTCAGCCTGGTGTTCATGCTGGGTATACTTTCCAACGCTTTTGCCGCCGGCAAGTACAAGGATTATCCGGTGCCCAAATCGTGCATGGACCAGGTGCGCAAGGAGGGCAGCGAACTATTCATCTACGACTGGGCCGAGTGGTGGCCCGACGAGCTCTTCGAAAACTTTACCAAGGAATTCGGCGTCAAGGTCATCCGCGACCACTACGCCGACACCGAAGAGATGGTCACCAAACTTAAACTCAATCCCAATGCCCCGTATGATCTCGTTCTGGGGGCCGGTCCGTCCGACGCCGTGCGGCTGCACGAGATGGGCCTGCTCAAGGGACTGACCCATGCGTGGCTCCCCAACATGAGCGCCTACCTGAAAGACGAATACAAGACGTTGTCTTTTGACCCGGGCAATAAATTCCAGTTTGCGGACTCCATTTTCTACACCACCTACACTTACAATTCCAAATACGTCGATCCAAACGATCCGCTGTTGGGCTCTTGGGGACTCCTGTTCAAGGGTGAAAAATACAAGGGCAAAATCACCATGATCGACAATGCCCAGGAATCCATCGGGGCGGCTTTGAAATATTTGGGTTACTCCTGGAACAGCGATGTCGAAAGCGAGCTCATGGAAGCCAAAGCGCTTTTAATGGCACAAAAACCACTGCTGGCCGCCTACGACTCCTGGCCCAGCCGCCTGCTCAAGGATGAAGACGTATGGATCTCCCATCTGTGGATTGGAGACAGCTGGTGGCTCGCGCGCGACAAACCGGAAATCAAGGGCGTCATGCCCAAGGAGGGCACCTACTATGCCGGCAACACCGGTTTTATTCCCAGGGGATCCAAGCACACCGCAGCGGCCCATCTCTTCATCAACTATATTTTCCGCACCGAGGTCAATGTGCTGCTGGTGGGAACGATCGGATACCCGCCGGTTCACAAGCACACCATGGAATTCATGTCCGATGAAATGAAGGCCTGGCCAGGCTTTATCATCGACAAGGCTTACCAGCGCAAGTGCGACACCTTTGACCGCCGCCTGGTTGAGGGCAAAGGCAAAGAACTGCGTGACAAGATCTGGGAAGATATCAAGAAATAACCGCTGCCATCGCATGATTACGACGCGGGGATGCCGGCTGAGAGAGCGTCATCCCCCGTTTTCATGTTATCTCAATAAATTCGTTATGCCTAAAAGCGAATAACGAAACACTTATTCGTAAAACGCTTTGCTCGTTCATTCGAAGCAAACCGCACAATAACTTATGAACTGAGCTCAACCGTGGAGTTCTATATGCAAGCGTTGGATGACGCAGCCGCTTCGAGGGCCCAGGCCACCAAAAGGGAAAAACGCAAACTGGCCTTGGAAATCAGCGCCTACTTAAGCCCTATCATCATTATCGTCGGTGTTTTTGTCTTCGCCCCCTTGGCCATTATCCTGTTCTTCAGTTTTTTGAAATCAGGACCCTACGGCCAGATTGTCTACCAATTCACTCTCGAGAACATCGTCGCCATTTGGGGTGGTGGATACGGCAAGGTTTTCCTGAAATCGGTCTACCTGGCCTTTCAGACGAACCTCCTTTGCATCCTGTTCGGATATCCCATCGCCTACTACATCACCCGCTTCGGCGGAAAATGGAAAACGTTGTGGATATTTCTGATCATTGTTCCTTCGTGGTCCTCCTACCTCATCCGTTTGTATGCGCTCAAAACGCTGGTGGGAACCAAGGGGACCATCAACACGTTTTTAATGGATATCGGCCTGATCTCCGATCCGATCCAGATTTTGTACACCAACTTCGCCGTAACCATGGCTTTGGTGTTCGCCTGGCTGCCCTTCATGATCCTGCCTATCTATGCAGCCCTGGAAGGTCTGGACCCTTCGGTTCTGGAGGCAGCCGCCGATCTCGGCGCAACGCCCTTTCGCCGATTTTTCCGGGTCACCCTGCCGTTGACCCGCGGAGGGCTTCTGGCCGGATCCATACTCGTATTCATCCCCACCGTCGGCGAATGGCTGGTGCCGCACATATTCGGGGGATCCAAAATCATGATGGCCGGGTCCCTGGTAGCCCACAAATTCACGGCCGTGGGCAATATCCCCCAGGGCTCCAGCCTGGCGATCATGCTGGCAGCCACCCTGGTCCTGATCCTCTACCTCATCATTAAATGGGGCGGCAGGGAAGCCCTGGAGAAGGCCCTATGAAAAAGAAGAGAATCGCATCGAAAATCCTGTGGGTACTGAGTATATTGACCCTGATCTTTCTCTGGTCGCCAATGATTCTTGTGATTGTCTACTCTTTCTCGAACAACAAGTACGGCTCCTCCTGGGAAGGTTTTACCTTGAAATGGTATGCCAAACTCATCTCCAACGACCAGGTCCGGGATGCCCTCATGCGCAGCCTGATCGTTGCCGGTGTGACCGTGGTCGTCTCGACCCTGATCGGGACCATCACGGCCTACGGCCTCTACAAGCTCGATTTCAAAGGTAAGCAATTTTTGAGAACATCCATTCTGCTCCCCATCGTGTTCCCTTCGGTGGTCACCGGCAGCGCCCTGCTGGTTTTCTTCACCCGACTGGTTCACATCCCCCTGGGATACCCCAGCATCATCATCGCCCATATCGTGTTCTGCTCGCCCCTGGCGGTGTTCATCATCCTGGGCAGGATGCAGCGGTTTGACTGGTCATGGGAGGAGGCCGCGCTCGACCTGGGGGCCACACCGGCCAGAACATTTCTCCGGGTTACGGGACCCCAGCTTCTGCCGGCCATTATGGCATCGGCCATGCTGATCTTTCCCTGGTCATTCGACGATTTCGTCATCACCTATTTCGTGGCAGGTGTCGGCAGTACGACACTGCCCATATATGTCTTCTCGCAGCTACGCTTCGGTTCGACACCGGTCATCAACACCATCGGGACCCTCTTTGTCACCACTACCATGCTTGGCCTTTTTCTGGTGCATTTGATCCAGAGAATGCATACAGGCAACCACACAAGGAAAGGAACAAATTGAAGATGAGCGGTTTAAATGCCGACAGCAACGCAAACCAGTCGGATATTTGTCTCGAATTAAAGGATGTGGTCAAACAATTTCCAGGTGTTACCGCCGTGGATCACATCAGTTTGGAAATAGAGGAGGGTGAAATTTTTTCGTTTCTGGGACCCAGCGGCTGCGGCAAATCCACCCTGCTGAGAATCGTGGCCGGTCTGGAAAATCAGGATCAGGGGGACGTGCTGATCGGCGGGAAGCTGGTCAACGATCTGCCGCCCTATAAACGGGACTGCAGCACCGTTTTCCAGAGCCATGCATTGTTCCCGCACATGACCGTCTTCGACAACATCGGGTTCGGCCTGGTGGAGCGAAAAATACCAAAACCCGAAATAAAGCAACGCGTTCAAAATAAAATCAATCTGGTCAACCTTGGAGGGATGGAAGACCGTTTTCCCCATCAGCTCAGCGGCGGGCAGATGCAGCGCGTCGCTCTAGCCAGATCGCTTGTCCTGGAGCCCACGGTTCTGCTTTTGGACGAACCCCTGGCGGCCCTGGATAGAAAATTGCGCAAGGAGATGCAGGTCGAGCTCAAACGCATCCAGCGTGAGGTGGGGACCACCTTTCTGAACGTCACCCATGACCAAAAAGAGGCCCTCAGCCTCTCCGACCGCATTGCCGTCATGAAAAAAGGCAAGCTGCTGCAAATCGGGACACCCGACGAAATTTACGAAACGCCCCATACGCGGTTCGTGGCATCTTTTATGGGGGCTTCCAACATATTCTCCGGCAGGGTTGTCGGGGCACGTGACGGCATGTTGACGTTCAAGTCCGACGTGGGATTGCAGGTGGCCCTCCCGGAATCCAACGACATTCCGGCCGATCAGATCACCGGCTTCTCCGTCCACCCGGAACTCATCGACCTTTCACCCGAAGGCGCCGATACACCCGCCGCCTGCAGTGCGACGGACGTTTCGCTGCCGGGAACCATTAAAGAGGTCTTCTACCTCGGTGACTTCAGCGAAATGTCGGTGAAAATCGACGACGCGGATATCAACCTTACCGTTTACATGACGAGAGGGTGGAGCGGCCCCAAGATGAAAATGGCCGAAGGGCAGCGCGTGGTCGCCCTGTGGTCCGCCGCAAGCATGAACCTTTTAGTGGATTGACTGCACGAGATGCAGAAAATTCACCCGGCCTCGACCAGTAGCGGATTACCGCACCACACCGGCTTTCAAAACATCCGAAAAAAGATTCTTCATAATCTCCATGGATCGCTCCGTATTGAATGCCTGCTGTTTTCCATTATAAGGCGTATCACCCTATGTTGATCAACAACACGGCCACACTCGCCAGCGCCAGGAATGCCCAGTTGGCCGGGTAAAGCCTCTCTCGCCAGATCACCAGGCTGGCCAAGGTGGTGACGGCAATTACCCCCAGGCCCAAGGTTGGATAGGCGACGGAACCCGGAATGTGCTCCAGAGCACGGACCCAAAAATAGGTGGCCAGGACGTTGGTTGTGCCGAGCACGGATCCCCAGAGGAGGCATTGCCGGCTTGGAGTGGAACCCTTGAAAAAATTAGGCAAGGTCAGGAACAATGCCGTACCAAAGATAGTGGCAATGAACGCGTTAGGATCGGCGGCCGGTTCCAGTTCAGCCTGCACCTTGAAGGCGAAGTCGGTCAGGCCGTACGCTGCGAACAGCAGCAATCCCCAGATCATCCCCCGCCAGGCTTGATTGAGATGCAACGGTTCCTTATTTGCCAAGGGCAGGCACATGATTGCCAGCACGATACCCAAAATCTGGAAAGGGGATACCTTTTCGGCGAAGATCATCAGGGACCCCAGTGTGGGAAGTGCCGCCGATAGCCGCATCAGTGTTGTGGACAGTGCGAGTCCGCCGACTTCGATGGCTCGATTAAAGAGCCATAGGCAAAGCACGTACATGATTCCAACGAAGACCCCCAGGAACCAGATGAAAGCTGAATTGAATGCCAGGGTTCGCCAGGCACCCCAGCCTATCACCCCCACACTGCACACCAGATAGTTTGTGGCCAGAAACTGACCGAAATTGAGCTTTCTCGCATTTGCGATCTTCATGGTCATCGCCACACCGCTCGAGAAAGCGATGGCCAGAGAAAGGAGTGAGATGTGATTCATTCCGAGTGCACCAGGATCCTTAGCGTAGGGGTAACCGCTTTTTCATCAATGCCTTGTAGCCCAAGAAATCAATAGAAATTTTCACAACCAATGCCTATCTCTAAAGATCAACGAACCGACCATTCTTGAGATTTCGCTACATCCGCATTACGATGCCATTGTCAAAAAAAATAGACCGCCTGTTCCTTATCTCATATACCGCCTGAAATCGAAGAAATTTTACACAGATGATTACAGGCGGATGTAAACATACCCGCCCCCGGTGTAGCCAAAGGGGCGCAAGATGTGATGGTAGTTGCTCGCCATGCCGCGGTAGAAGGTATCGAAGTCGATGCGGTAGGGATGGGCCACTTCGGCATCCACGTCCAGCACGGTGACCTGTCCGCTGTGCGGATCGAAGGCGCCCACCGGTGAGATGTGGGGGATGTTGAGGGCGGGCAGGAAGACCCCCTGGTCGAAGTGGACGATGATCAGCCCGCTGCCGGCGGTCTGAAAACCGTGCAATCGCCGACGCAGACGCCGACGTACGCTTTGGGCCGGCCCGGGCCGGCGTGGGGCTGCAACCGTCTCGACTTCGGCGGTCCGAATGTCGTAGGCCGCAAGAGCACCGCGCACCACTTCGCCCAGCAGCGCCAGTGGCAGGCCGCGGCGCCCGTTGTGCCCTCCGGGGCCCATGCGCGCCTTCCAGTGGCAGGCAGTCACCCGGTCCAGAATTTCTGTCTGCCGCACGGGCCGCGAGTCGCTGCCGCCTACTTCCCGCAGGGCGTTGATCACCGTAGCCACCGAAGCCACCGAACAGGCGGCCTCGTTGAACTGCTTGACATAGTGGCGCCAGAGGGCCTCCTGCAGGGTGCCGGCGGTGACCCCCGGCGGGTTTTCGGTTACCGGCACGGCCCGCCGCGGCCCGAAGGACCCACCGCCCGTGAAACGACGAAGGCCGTAATCCACATACAGACAAGCCCGTAGCAGCTTGCGGCGCAGTTCCATCAGCCCCCTCCCGGTACCCGGGCCGCCCTACAGATCAGCGGAAAGATAGACATTTGGTTTTGCGATCGTTGAATATGCCAAAAAGTTGCTTGTGCGTCAACACAAAGGCGATTTCCGTCAGCACTGTGGCTTCTTCCGGGAGTGCGGGGTGAATCGCTATTTTCATTCGTGATGGTGAAAAAATGTTTCCTCGAACCTACCAATTGAGCTATGTTGACCTCAACGTTGCAACCTCGAGGTTGATGAACCAATGCAAACCGAACGCA
>JAJDNW010000118.1 GCA_022340465.1 Deltaproteobacteria bacterium
TCCAGTTTCTTCTTTAAAGTGGCCGTCACATCGATGTCCGTCAGGATGCCAAAACCTTCTTTTTTGAGAGCCTCGGTCGTCTTTTGCACAACATTTTCAAAGTTTCCCTCAATTACTGCGTTAAAATAATAACTCATATGCCCTCCTTACCATAACGCTGACTCGATCAGTATTGTCGTTCTTTTAGATACGCATTCTATTGGCATTGCCGAGAGTTAACAAAATTAATTTTTTCTCGCAAAATAGTTTCGCATCATCCCCATATCTTCGTGCTCCAGATTGTGGCAATGGTATAAAAACAAACCTGAATAATCACTGAAATCGGTCAGTATTCTTATGCTTTCGCCCGGCATCAACAAGACTGTGTCCTTCAGAAATCCGGTCATGCGGGCCATCCTGTTCCTCGACATGTAAACGAATTGATTGTCCACATCAAAAGTACGGTCCTGAATCAATAAGGGAACATCAAATTCGTTTTCCGGCAACCCTGCTGACAGCTCTTCTTCGTCAGAGACGAGAAAAAGTCCGGCGAGTCCGCCATGGACCTGAGGCCCGGTTCGACCATGGGAGTGGGGGTGATACCAATAAGTCCCGGCCCGGTTGGTTACCGTGAACTCGTAGAGAAAAGACTGTCCTTGGGAAACGGCATAACGCGGATGCCCGTCCATAATAGCCGGCACGTGAAGGCCGTACCAGTGAATGATGGATTTTTCAGGTATGTTGTTTTTAAATCGAATGCGAATGTTCTCTCCCTGGCGTACGTTGATGATCGGCCCGAGATAGCTTTCCGGAATGTCGACAACTTTGTTCGAATCGCCCTGGTTGACTGTGGCACGGTATCGCCAGACACGGGTTGGGCTGCCCGAAAGGACTCCCCCTTTCCGTGATTCAGTATCTATTCAGGGTTCGACTTATTACCAGCAGTGTTCGCCTCTGGAATATCCGTACCCCATCATGGGCCCGCCGCCCATAAATCCTCGGCCGACATCTGGATTCTGTTTTCTCATCTCTACCATAAAATGAATGCGTTTTTGATCCAGTTGAGACTGCAACTCGGATATTTCTTTTTGGATGCTTGACGCCTTGGCGGCATCCGGGTTCTCCTTATTCAGTTCGGCCTGCAGTTCTTCTTCTTTATCATAGAGCCTGCTTCGGATGTCCTGGGTTTCCTTGAAAAAGGCTTCGCGCTGCTGATCGAACTTACGGTAATCTTCATCGGTCCACCGGTTATTTCTGTCATTGTCATAACCATAGCCATGATGCCAGCCCGGGCCATGGTGACCCCAGCCGCCGTAGTACCCACCCATCATTCCGCCGCCATAACCCATCATACCCCCGCCCCAGCCCATGCCACCATGGGCAAAGGCGTTGATGCCGATACCTGCTGCCGCGATCACTGCAATCGTGAGTATAATGTTTCTTAATGTACGCATGTCAAATTCCTCCTTTAGTTGTTTGGGTTTATTGTTACACGTTCATCGTTTTGTAGTGATACATGAGCAAACGGCATGCCATATAGAGTATTTTTCATGCCCAAACCATACATCTCTTTGTAATTATTTCTAATTTAAATATTTAACACGTCTTTTCATAAATTAGGACAAAACCAAAATACCTGATAGCGTATATTTTTTATCCGATTCAAAGATGTTAACTTAAACAAAGGTATAATTATTACCCGAATTGCTTGGTGGTAATGTATTAAAAAGGTGAATTGGATTTCTTATTCAATCTCGCCCAGTGGCCATGAGTTGGCTTTATAATTTAACATGTTGAACGTAGCATAACGCACACCACTATGTGGTAAGCAAATTGAATATAAAAATAGGGATTACGTATTCAAACAAAATTGTGGTTCAATTTGAAACAACCGGAGGAAACCCCAGTCGCGTTTATTTTTTCTTTGACCAGACCGGAGAGTATTCCGGCTCGAATTCTACAGGTGACTAAAGGGGGGGACATTATGGGAAAGTTTATCAATGAAAAAAACAGCCGGGGCTGACAAGATTAGACCACATGTCCCTGCCGGCCAAAGTATTGGCAAGCAGCATTCTTTTGGGGATCGGTATGATTTTCGTCTTCATGAGTGGTATCAGCCTGCTGCTGGATGCCGGCGCCACATTTCGTGCCTGCTTGATCGTGCTGCCTTTTGTCGGCATGTTAATCGATATTGCGGCCATATGGTTCAAAGGATTCGTGTCTTCCGTATTTTTCTGGCCGCACCTCTACCCGGCGGTGGTCTTTTCGGGCTGGTGTTCGGCTATGTGTCGTTGCGAGCCTTGTGGGAAATGTGGCTCAAGCCGCGGTCTCGAGAATCATGACCGCATTTTCATGTACTATCTAAAACCGTACCTGCAGGCCACCACCCCAGCCGTATTCCGAGTGCCACTGGCCCAGCAGGGAGACGTTTTTTGTCAGCAAATAGGACATGCCGGTCTTGCCCTCCCACTGATCATGGGTGTCATATTGTACTTCGCCGATTAGAGATAACCGTGGCGTCAAAGTGAATTCCTTGTCGAGTGCCACTCGTGCGCCCCCATCGGAATCCACCCAAAGCATGGATTCGACATTCAAAGGCAACAGGTAACGTACACCGAGCACCCCCCGCGTTTCCTCAGTTTTATCTTCATATCCCATGAAATCAGCGCCCACAAACAGGCGGCTGAAACGGTTTACATAACGATCATAGGTTAGGAGACCTTCCCATTCGGTGCCGTCGACATGCTGCCATCCGGTCTCCCACTGCGCCTGAAATATGTTGCGCGTGTCCGACAGGGTCAGCGCGCCTTCGGTCATGTTGCTGAGAATATCGGCTTGCCCCCAGGCATACCAGGATTCCTTAAAAAGATTCGACTGGACAGCGGCCACAGCAGCGTCCGGTTGGTAACCGTCATAATGGATGAACCGCGCCATGCCGCTCTTCATGTGATAGAGCAGGTGGCAGTGAAAAAACCAGTCACCGAATTCATCGGCTGCGAACTCGATCACTGTGGTCGACATGGGGGCCACATCCACCGTGTGTTTGAGTGGCGCATGATTCCCCTGCCCGTTGATGACCCTGAAAAAATGACCGTGCAGATGCATGGGATGGTGCATCATGGTGCGGTTGATCATGATGAACCGGACCACTTCCCCGGCTTTGATACGAATAATATCGCTTTCGGAAAGGGCCTTGTTGTTTATGAACCAGACGTAGCGCTCCATGTCCCCGTCCAAAGTCAATCGAATCTCGCGAACCGGCCTACCGGGATCAAAAACCGTTGGCTGCAGGGCACGCAGCCTGCCATAGGGCGGCCAGGGGCGTTCCGGCCCCATGCCCTCTGCTGCCAGCGCCTTCCTGGATGACACATCCGAGGTCAATAAGCGAAAATATCTACCATATTTTTTGCCTTTGCGGTTCGGGATGGTCCCTTCCTGCATGGCGTGGCCACCAGATTCGCTTTTTTCCATGCCTTCCATGACAGATGTTTTAGTCATATCCGAATCGCTCTGCGGATGACCGGAATGAACAGCCATTTTATCTGTGTGCATTCCGTCGGATTCCGATGCAGTATCGGTTGCATGACCTGCGCCGTGTTCAGCGCCCATGGACATGCCTTGCATGCCTGTTTCCACCGAGTCATGGTGCCCCGTCATCGTCATAGGTTCGTCGGTCATCGACATGCCCTTCATGCCCATCATACCGGGTTGGTCAAATTGACCGGATTCCACCAGGCGGTCCGACATACCCATGGTGCCCGCGGGTGTGAGCGCCCATATACTGGTTTCACTGCCGTGGTGCATGCTTTGGTACAAATTGGGGTAGGGCATGTCGGGTGCGACAAACTTTTTACCGCTGCCCAGCCAGACGGAAGCGTACCCGGAGGCATCATGGGATGTGGCCCTCAGCTCATATGCCCCGTTATGCGGGATGGTTATCAGCACATCGTACGTTTCGGCCACACCAATTAAAAGGCGTTGTAACTCCAACGGTTCGACGTCCAATCCGTCGGCAGAAATAATGGACATAGGCCCCCCGGCATATTCGATATGAAAATACGTAGTAGCCGAGCCGTTGATGATTCGCAGGCGAACTGTTTCTCCACCCGCAGCATTAATCTCAGTTTCGGGCTGACCATTGGCCAGAAAATAGTTGTAAGCCACATCGGCAATGTCCATGGGCGGCATACGCTGCAGTTCGCGTGTGAAATAGTCGCCCAATAAACCGACACGGGCTGCGCCCAGAATGCTCTGACCGCTTCCCTTTTCAATGGCATACCACTCGCTACCACGCTTAAGGGTGTGTAAGACAGCATGTGGATCCTCGGTGGTCCAGTCGGACAGCAGGACCACATGATCGCTGTCCGCGCGCTGTTTCGGATGTCGCGGTTCAATCACAATGGAGCCATATACGCCGCGCTGCTCTTGCAGACTCGAATGGGAGTGGTACCAATAGGTGCCGCTCTGGCGAATGGGAAACTCATACTTAAACGTGGTTCCCGGCTCAATGGGTGGAAAACTGATATAGGGCACGCCATCCATATTGGGAGGCACAAGTACGCCGTGCCAGTGTATGGATGTTGCCACCTGCATACGATTACGCACAACAATACGTGCCAGATCTCCCTCCCTAAAGCGCAGAGTCGGACCAGGGATGCCTCCGTTGATGGTCATGCCATCAGCTGAGATTCCTTCAATTGTCACTTTCTCCCAAGCGATCGTCAGTTCGTAGGTCACTGTTTCCGCCCAGCCCTTATTTGGCAGCACACTGGCCAGAAAAAGCATCAGCAGCAGCCGGCTGTATGGTATGCGAATTTTTATTCTCATTGTTTCCAATTCCTGTCGCTATCCTGAGATTATCTGCCGGCCATCTGTACACTGCCTGTCTGCTTGTCAAGCAGCAATCTCTGAATGGCAGACCCGTCATGTCTAACGATTTTAGCCACATAATATCTGCCTTTGTTCTCGACGGTGTTGATATGGAAAAAAACTCCCTGATCTATGACATGGAATTTGGTTTTCCTACTTTCTTTGAATCCAACACGTTGTTAATAACTGCAGCAAGATGCCTTATTCACACCCGTCATACGAATATCGGGTGTAACGATTTCGGTGATGGTCGGCGTGATTTTATTTCGCATTCCCGGACTGCGGTCGATAAAGATCACAATGACGAAGCCGAAGACCAGTCCGCAAACAGCACCGAGGATCGAAGCCGTCACCTCAGCCATGTTCGACCATTCAGCAAGCCAGTGTCCGGCAAAAGCGCCGCAAAGCATGGCAACTATAGGAAGCAGGTATAAAATGGCGGCACCGGCTGACAGGATACCGAAGGACAACTGAAGTTTAACCACATCGCCGACCTTGGCACCTACCCTATTGACCGCGCGGCTTTGTATTTTTTTGGCACCTGCCAGACAACTGTGGCATTCAGTGCCGCTTGACTCACATCCGCCGCAGGCGTTTTTGCGATCCAGTAAAACCTGTGCATACTCATTCGGTTCTGTTTTTATGACTATTCCTATATTTTCCGGCATGTTTCACCACCCCCTGTCCATTGTCCTGGTGTTGATATTTTGCAGCATCCTGACGGGGTTTAAATTTTTCAGAAATTAGATAATGAAGGCGGTCTTGGGCTGCAGTTCGCTCAGGTGCTTTTCTAAGTAGACGTCGGATAACCAATTTCTGAGAGCTTGCTCTTTATTTGCGATTCGGTGGCCGGCGCATCCCATTCAACCGTAGCCGTCTTGCTTTGAGAATCCGCATCGACTTTTACCACCCCATCGAGTTCCTGAAGTTCATTCTGAATGGTGGCCACACAATGACCACATGATATGTTCGAAATGCTAAATGTTTGTTTTGCCATGATGTTCTCCTTTCATTTAATTTTGAATTGACATATCACTTTTAAAAATCAGCAATTACTGTGCCAGTAGTCCATCAACACATTTTACCTATTGTAATTATTTGCTTTATAAAAAATATGCATCATGCAATGCTTCTGGTATAAAGGCAACCGGACGGGGATATGTATAAATTTTATACGATAAATGGCATCTTATTCCTATGCGTATCATTTTTACCCTCCAGGGGAACAGCACTAAAGCTAAGTTGACTTTCCTCAGTCTTTTATACGAAATGCGTAAAGGTCTATGCAGTTTTTTGAAAGAAAGTTAAAAAGATAGGTTAAAATCGAATTACAGGAATGCCGAAGAGAGGATAATTTCTGTCTACGTTTCCGATGCCGAGCCCCAGCGTGTCGTTGCTGCAGAACATCTGCATCGCATCAAAGAAATCATTGAACCCGTATGGCGCGACATCGTAATCTGCAAAGGCCATGAACGGTATTTTACGTTTGTTCATCATCTTTGCGAAATGAGGATGGGTGATGGTTAAAAACTGTACGCACTCTGGGCCGCAGCCGGTGTCTCCTCTTATTTTTTTCATCAGCTTCGAAACCGTTGATGATTGGTGTGCTGCGCCCGTGTTGAGCTTTGAAAAATAGAAACCTTTGGGGCGTGGCGGAGCGCCGGGCCGCAAACGGAAATGATCGCTTTTGTTAAAGTCTATGTACCGGCACTGCCAGGTTTCAAGAAAAATGCGCTTTTTGGCAAAATCCCAAGCCAATTTTCCGGAAAGCACGGCATCGGCATTACCAGCGTCGTCGTCTCCGAAGCCGTAGGAAAGCAACACACCTTCAAATCCCTCGGATAGATCAACTTCAGTCAGTTCAGGAGGCTCGGGAATTCGTTGCCATTCCATGTATGGAATTCCCCATTTCATTTTTCGATCAGCCCTTCGCCAGGCTTTGAGCTGTCGATCGACCGATAAAAATTGATCCTTTGAATTCACAGGGGTTATCTTATTCTGCCGGCCTGCCATCGTCAATTCCTCTTACCGGCTTGATGCCGAGTAAGTTTATCCGTATGTATTAATGGCAGCAAGAAGGCGGTTTGCCGCCGGTTGCTTTGTTAAGTCGGTTCAGGTATCGCCCCCAAACCCCCTTTTTCTTGGCAGGTTTAACACCCAAATACTTACCTGGGGCAGCCATAAAAGCCTGCCGGCATCCTTCGGCGCAAAAGTAGTAGGTGTCACCCTCAAAATCAAAAGGCGGCACCGTGCTCTTCTTGTCCACTTTCATGTGGCACACCGGATCGATATATCGATCGTTTTGAGATAGAGTTGTCATCTTACACCTCCAAGTTGCTTGGATAAAATCTCTCAGCTTGACAGAATACGTCGTTTTTCTTCGTACTCGGTCCTGTCAATTTCACCTCGTGCATAGCGCTGCTTGAGTATTTCCAGTGGATCAGGTCTGTCTTCACCACCTTGTCTTGCAGAGCGGATACCATTGACACCGCCCGATATGATCAGCGCAAACGCGCCGATAATAAGAACCCAAAAGATAATCATAATAATTCCCATGCCGCCTCCTATAAAACCATGGTGCCCCATCAACCAACGCTCGTTTTCAGGCCAGAATCCGATATTATGCCTGTAAAGAAACCACACGCCCAGGGCAACTAGGACAGCTGAGACGCCGATGCTGATAAGGGTTGAAGTTTTATGGTTCATTTCATTATATCCCTTCATCTTTTACCGTCTGCCGTATAGTTTTTCATCGAGCCGTTGCTCCAATCTATTGAGTTCATCAATCTTTTCATTCATCATGTCTGCACCAGCATTTTGAGATTGATAGAGCCTGGAAAGCTCTCTGCGCTTTTCAATTATTTTTGTTTCAGGATATCGATTTCTTCTCTATCGGACTGTCGATACTGTCCATAGGGTTCCGGGTTGTTTCCATATTGGCCGTAAGGGCCCGGCATATTGCCATATCTGTCGTAGTTGTTATTTGGGCGATTGAACCAGCCGCCACCACCCATCATACCGCCACGGCCGCCGCCCATACCACCGCCGCTACCTCCCATCATGCTGTATAACATCGTCGTGTCGCCGGGCTCTGTTCTTGAGCAGACGCACCAAGTGCCAACAATGAAACCACAAACAACCTTGACATGATAATTCCTAATCTCTTCATCTATTGCCTCCCGAAATGAGTAATGTTTCTATTTGTCTGTCCTTGAGAAGTATTATCCCCCCTGAATTGGCTTCATTGTTTTCAAATCATGATGAAGCGACTTATCTTTGCTAAAGAGTTGAGCAAATGCCGTGCCATCGCTTTTCATCATTTCAATCAAGTGTATTTTATCTCTCTGATATTGCAGGTAATATTTATAGCAAATTTTTTCCTTGTCAAATGCGAATGCATTTTGCTGATAAGCTTAAAAAGCAATGATTGGGTAATATTTATACGGCTTCTTTTTTTGACCGATCGGTCACCATGTTTCGTAAATGACCGTTGGCAAAAGCGGCGAGGTGTATTCCACGCAGGTTTAGAATGGAATCGGTATAACTCATTGTTTTTATTTTGACAGGACCTAACCTATTTCATGGATGAACGTATTTGACCTAACCAAAGCAAGAGGTGCTTCAAAGTGGCATATTGTTTGCTTCTAAAAAAGGCATAGCCACAACAAATGAAATTCAATATTTTATTTGATAGGAATTGATATGAAGACATTTAGGCGACATAAAAATAAATACATGAGCAGATTGTCGTTCTTCTTACCGGCCTTATCGAAGCATCTTATCTCGTCTTACACGCCGCTTGAATTTACAGATGTACCATGGGCACCTATAACTAAATCCTTATCAACGTCCAAAATTGCACTGGTTACGACAGCCGGAATACACCACCGATTCCAAAAGCCCTTCGACATGGATGATCCTGCCAGTGATCCAACCCAGTGATCCAACATTTCGTATAATTGACTCGAAAACTATAGAAGAGAATTTTCTGATAACCCACGATTATTATGATCACCGAGATGCCGACAAAGACCTGAACATTGTTTTTCCGGTTACACGGGTAAGAGAAATGGCGGCCGCGAAAGTTATTGGCAGTATTGCAGAACACCATTACAGTTTCATGGGCCATATCACCGGTCCGCACCATTTATTTGAATTTGCCTTTTGGACATCCTTTGGGAGAACCATTCAATAGCACACAGCAGATACGTGTGCTTCAATCTGCCTTGATGCACTTTACTCAATTCTCAAGCCAGGCACAATAACTGATATTGATCTCAAATGAAACCGTGAAAGCTACATGCTTCCCAAATGGATGAAGGGCAGTCATACGGAGAAAGTGGTTTGACATGGAGTGATGACGCTCAAAAGGAATCTATTTAAAATGAAATTGATAAAAAGCAAAACAGATCAAATCAGAAAGCAGTATAATCGTATCGCTTTTTTCTACAATTCCTTAGAAGCACCAATGGAATGGCTGCGGTTTCGGAACTGGCGTAATCGATTAAAAACAGCGATAGCCGGGCATAGAGCGCTTGAAGTGGGCGTAGGCACGGGCAAAAACCTGCCTTATTATCCGATGGACGTGGATGTCACGGCAATTGATTTCAGTCCGCGTATGTTAACTTATGCCAAAAAGACTGCACTCAATCTAGATATTCATGTCAACTTCCATCTGATGGATGTCCAACATTTAAAATTTCCAGACAATAGCTTCGATACAGTATTTGGCAGCTTTGTCTTTTGTTCGGTACCTGACCCTGTAATGGGTCTCAAAGAGATCCGGAGAGTCTGTAAGCCGGGCGGCCGTCTTTTACTGCTTGAGCATGTACGACCCCAGAATGCTTTAGCAGGGTATCTATTCGATATAATGAATCCGTTTGTAGTTCGTATGATGGGAGCGAATATTAACCGTCGTACCTTAGAGAACATTAACAATGCCGGGTGGGATATCATTAAAGATGAGCCACTTTCATACAGTATTGTTCGTTGGGTTGAATCAACACCAAAAACCTAATTGGGATCAATCAATGAGTTTTTTCAATGAACAGAAAACTTATGAAAGATACAGTCTACAGAGAGTAAACTTTCAATTTATAAACGAGTCAGATATGGTGATAGGGAAAACCATTTTGAACTAAATACGGTTGCATTGATATCCATCTGGGAAAAGGCCTCGGTGGAGTGACAATGGCAGGCAGTTCAGAAACGAGCTTACCAATTAGTTTTGGTTTTACAATCAGGATTGGCCTCATCAGGCATTTAACAATTTAGTAGGTAACTAGCGAATTTTCATGCTCCGTGGCGGCTCGAAGGACCATGAGCGTTTAACACCAGATGATTTTTTTTGCAATCTTCCTCATCCTTTTGCGCGGGTGGCTTGATGTCTCCCAACCTCAACCCGATGATGCAGGGCTTATCCCTTTACGCTGGTCGTCAAAATAATGGGTCCAGGGCCATCAATAAATAAGGCAGGCACCCTATAGCCTCTCTGAGCTCAAGGGAATATTCTTTAGCAAGTAACAAATCAAAGAAAAGGAGTATAAGATGAAACCCTATAAAGCATTATTCGTTTTGGTAATGATTTTCTGTCTTTCAGGATTTGTCCTTGTATCACCGGGCGAAGCCCAACAAGGCTACGGCATGAAACAACAAGGCACGTGGAACTCTGATTCTGGCAATGCCCAAAGTGGCGGATGGAGCTACTGTCCTTACTGTGGTAGCGAGCTCCGAGGACGTAGAAACTACCCTATGGGTCCCGGCAGGATGGGCCCTGGGTACGAAGGATATGGTATGATGGGGCGTGGCCATTACGGTCGTCACGGTATGGGACCAGGAATGATGGGACCCGGCTATTACGACTATCGTGGTATGGGACCGGGGATGATGGGACCCGGCTATGAACGCGACTATCGCCGCTACGAAAAACCGCTGAATAAAGAAGAAGCCAAACAGGCCGTGCAGAAAATGATCGACATAAGTCGAAATCCAAATCTGAAAACGGGCGGCATCGAGGATGATGAACAATTCTTTGTCGTCGAGGTCCTCACCCAGGAGGATTCCTTAGTGGACAAGGTTCAGGTCGACAAGGATACGGGATTGATGCGCTCAATCTACTGATAATAGACCGCAAAGGAATTCGGATCAATTCTTGCTATCTATGGATAATAGAGGAGCCCCTCGGAGGCAAGATACAACATATCGTAAGGCAAGCCTGAGGAAACAGTTGCGTGGACATCTCACATTTTTTTAAACTCTACGGAGAAGCCGCAAAAACCGCAGCAGGATTTTTCTGGAAATCCGGTTGGGCGTTCGTGTTCGGGTATTCTATCAGCGCGATGATCCAAGCCTTTATTCCGAAAAGCCGATTGACGCAGTACATGGGGAAACCCGGATTCAAGAGCGTCTCGCTGGCCACCGTTTTCGGCGCTGCCTCCTCGTCATGTTCCTTCGCTGCGCTAGCCGCAGCCCGAGCTCTGGTGCAAAAAGGAGCCCACTTTATCGTAGCGGTGGCCTTTATGTTCGCTTCGACCAACCTGGTCATCGAACTGGGAGTGCTGATCCTGATTTTTATAGGTTGGCAGTATTTGGTGGCCGAGGTGGGAGGAGGGCTGATCTTGATCGCTGTCAGCGGTATTTTAATGCACCTTACTTATCCGAAATCCTGGATACAAGAAGCCCGTGACAAGGCAAAACATGGAAAATCTGAAGAAGAGGACTTTGACTGGCGCCAACGCATCAGGTCCACCGAAGGATGGAATCTGGTTGGCAAAAAATTCGGTGACGATTGGGCCATGGTGTGGGAGGAAATTCTCATCGGTTTCACGGTTGCCGGGTTCATGGCTGTGCTGGTGCCGGCCACATTCTGGGCAACAATTTTCCTGGCCGACTTTGGGGATAGCCTGCCATCCTGGCTGATCGTTCTGGAAAACGCTGCAGTAGCTCCTTTCGTGGCAGCTGCTACCTTCATTGGTTCCATGGGCAACATTCCCCTGGCAACGGTACTCAACACCAACGGAGTGCTCTTTGCCGGAATCATGGGCTTCATCTACTCGGACCTCATGGTCCCCCCCTTGGTACAGGTTAACGCGGAATACTACGGCTGGAGAATGGCCCTGTATATCGCAGGCGTCATGTATGTAAGCATCGTCATTACCGCATTGACGCTGAACGGCACCTTCGCCCTCATCGGCATCGTGCCGGAAGGCCGAAAAGCCGTGTCTCAAATCTCCCAATTCAAGATAGACTACACTTTCTGGATGAATCTGGCCTCCGCTGCCATCGTCGTAGTTATGGTTGCCTTGCGGCGACGTCATAGGGAATCCCGTCAACACCATGGAGGTCACGGCCATGGTGGCATGGATCATCGCGGAGGACTTAGCCCGAAGAGGATGATCGCCTATCTGTGTATTGGGATTTTAGTATGCGGATTCGTCGCCTATGGGCTTACAACCTTTCGGTAAAAATTAGAATGCATGCATAGGTGACGTACAAACAAGGCGGAATTGAATACCACCCGGTCGGTGATAGCGGGAGAATTGTGAGCGAAGGAATTTTTCCCGTTCATGGGTTGTAATCATGCGAGAGGGTGAATGGGCTTGGCCAAGCATTATGTCCGCAAACCCAAAGTTTTAATATTACATTGAGCGAATGAAATGTAGAGGCTTGCATCTCCAACATAGTTCGGCGATGAACCTTGTCAAAGAAGGACTTGACGTCAGCCTCGAAAATCACATTCGCTCCGCCTTTGCTCGGCCGGGTCCAGGTGCCTGCTGTTCCCCGACGTCATCGCTCTTATGCGGTGCTCCGACTTCCTGATCATCATCGGCCTAAGCTCCGGTTCCCCTTGCTGTCGGCTTACCCCATTGCTGGCGCTTTGTTCTTGGCCGGGCAACGCACAGGCCAGCTGGCGCGTTCCCGTTGGAGATTGGTCACCGGCCCCCCATACAGCCGGAAGATTGATGGGAAATGATCAGGATCTCCCATCAAAGGCTTCTTTTGCTAATAAAAATCTGACAGGGCATCAGACCATTGATAGATTGCTATGTGAGACATTTGATATTTAGCGTAAGAATTCTGTGTCATCTTGGGGGTCAAATAAATTGATTCTTATACGTAAAATGTGGATTAGCCCCCTGCAACCGGTGGAAACAAGGCTACTTCGTCATTGTTGCATAGGTGGGTCTCCAGCTTATGCGGCAGGGTTGTATAGTGGCGGCCATTGACCAGCACCTTCAACATGTTGCTGATTTTTTTGGTTTTGGGGTCAAACACCTGATTTTTCAGGTGGTCGCCAAATTCTTCACAAAGCCCTTCCAACAGTTCCCTCAGCGTCAAATCATCGATTTCCAATTCGATTTTGGTAAGATTTCCCATCACTTTCCGGAGCGTTAGAAAAGGCTTTACCGTAATTTTCATTTTTACTCCATAAAGAGGTCGCTGATTTCCCCTCTAAATGTTAAAATATTTATCCAATCCCATATGGCGGTGCATTTCCATAAACTTCACACCGCCGGTCTGCCACAGCATTTTCAAATAGTGCCAGCCTTCGAAGGGTAGTGAATACCGCTCCAGCCCGGGCTCCGTGCAGCTGTGGCACTGGGGGAGGCGTCCGATGGTTTTCCTTATCCGGCCCGCCCGATCCGAAGAAAACAGGTCTCCAACATCCGTTTCCGTGACATTGCCGACGCTCGCATTGATCAGGGGGCACAAAAACACCTCCCCGTTGCTGCGCACGAAGAAATAGTTGAACCCGCAGGAACAAGGCTTACTCACCGAGCCTGTTTCAAAGTATTCCACCAGCGATCGGCCGTGAAAACTCCACTGAAACCGATCGCCGGAAAAAAAAGTGATCATTTTCTGCAAATCCTGTTCGTCGAAGGCAAGATCTTCGGCCCGGTCCGGGTTCAGGTAGCGGCCCTCGGTGATGATGCACGGCGAAATGATGGTAAACAGTCCTCTTGCTTCCGCATAGCGCGCAATGCCGTCAAGTTCATCCACGTTGAGCGGCAGGATAGTTGTCTTCACGCCTACGATCAGATTAGGAAAGGATTTTCTCAAACCAACGAGGGCTTCGATGGTCCGGTCGACCGTCGGCCAGGCACCTGGAAAATTTCTGATCCGGTCATGCAGATCGCTAACGGCGTCCAGGGCACAGACCACTACGAGGTCGAGGCCTTGCTCCTGCATGATCGGCATCATGGCCTCTACGGCAGGCAGCACCCTCTCCGGCAAAAGGCCGTTGGTCGTGACGGCAATGGACTTAAGGCCTGCATAATGGTCGTGCTTCAGGGTACAGATGCCGTTGAAAAGCTCCACCAGGTCACTGCGCAGGAACGGCTCGCCCCCGGTAATATCCAACTCTCGAATATCCATGAATAGGTCCGAAGAGAGCAGGCTGAGCCATTGATCCATTGTCAGATTAGGCACGTCATGTGAAATCTTCCAGATATTGCACATGACGCAGCGGGCCACACAATCATGGGTGATCTCCAAGCTTAAAGCCTGCGGCCTTCCAGGCCGGCCCGTGCGCCTCAGGTACCGATAGCGCAAGGCATTTTTGAGCAGTCCTGCGGCAATTTTCGCTGTTTCCATGGTCATGGATTCCAGTTGTAAACCGATTTTCTCAAGTGGCAGCGGTCTTCCACCGACGTGAAGTTTCCACTGGCGGCGTAAGCCCTTCCTGAACAGCCGCCTGCACAATGTTCCTTGCCCACGCACGTTTTGCAAGGCTTCAATTCCTCACGCCGCCGGTGGTCCAGCACGGGCAAGCAGGCCCACAACCCTAAAGCCTTGGTTATGACGCTTTCCAGTGAACGTTCGTGGGCGCCTTCGACAGCGAAGGCCGGCGCCGGCATGTAATGGCAGGGATACACCAACCCTTGTGCGTCGATATATGGTGTTTCGATACATACGCATCTTTGTGCGGACCCTTGGGATCTGCCCTTGAACCACTCCAAGGCGGCAATGTTGCCTATCCTTTCGTAGCGGGATCTGAATACCGTATCGGTTTGGTAAAGGTCCAGCAGGCGCTCGTATTGTTGAGGCGTGGGAGGGGCGATGTGGTCCGACGCTTTGGCGCGCCCCTGGGAAACCAGGGTGCCGCTAACACACCTTGAAATGCCCATCTCATCAGCCAATTCCAGCAGCAGGGGCAAATCGGCAAAATTGTGCACCATCTCGGTAAAGGCCACCTGGGTCTGTGGGCCGAGTCCGGATTCACATAGATGCCTCAACCCTGAGAGCGAGCGTTCAAAACTGCCCTTTCCTCTAACCATGTCGTGGGTTCTGGGTCCCGTGCCGTCCAGGCTTATCTGGACCAATATACGGGCACCTTCGACCGCCTTCAATTTATCCACAACGGCATCGTCGATCAAGGTGCCGTTGGTCTGCAAGGTAACCCGCTTTATTCCAGCCTGCCCGCAGGCCTGCTCCAAAATGGTGTACCAGTCAGGGTGGAGCAACGGCTCCCCGCCGGCAAGGCAGATCTCTTCCGTTCCCAAGTCGGCAATTTCGTTTACCAGCCTCCCAAGGGTTTGTGTCGGGACCGGTGGAAAGGATTTTACCGAACCGCTGTCCGGCCAACAATGGCGACACCTCAAATTGCAGGCGTTGGTCATCGATAGAGTGACCATTCTTGGCGATCTTAAGCCTTTAGTTTTTATTTTCTCATGAAATAGTGACATTTTGTGGTTGCGGCTTGGAAATCCTCGGGTTTACGGCATTGAAAGACAGCTGCTTCGTACATTGCCACCACACACCCGCCTGATAGGACAGCTGCTCCATTGTAAAATAGACCATGAACCGGACCAGGTCCAATTTCGGTTTCTTGAGAAAAAACTCCACCAGGCCGTTCAGCAGATGCATGGCGGCAACAATGGTTGCTGCCATGGGTAACATGGAAAATGTAATAATTGCCCAGGCCAAGTAATATCGTGAAAAAAAAGCGCTGCAGTGAAAAAAAAGCGCTGCATAACTGCGGCAGAGAGAAATCGCCACCATGCCGAACGATATCCCCAATCCCCTTTGTTTCATATGGTTGGACTTGAAAACGGATTCACCGAGGAGAACAACGCAAGGTAAAAGCAGCGGCCATAAGGACTTGAACCCTACTACAGCTAAAAGACCAACCCAGAACAGGGATGCCCAGGGCGAAAAAACCATTTGTTTGACTTTCCCGGGGTAAAGACGGTTCAGCAAAGGCTCCGAGGTCCCGTAATCGAAACGTCTTCTGCAAAACGCAACAAGCCGGTTGCGATGTTTGTGAAACACCTTGCCGGAAGGCAGATAATCGATATGAAATCCCAGTCGCCGGATGCGCCAGCACAGGTCCACATCCTCGCCGACCACTAGCTGCTCGTTAAAACCGCCGGCCTGAAGAAAAACCTCATGGCGCACCAGCAAATTACATGAAGGAACATAAAAAAAGGGATTGTTGCTCGCTGACCGCTTAGGCCACGATCCCATCTTCAATGACGACCGCACTTGTTCGTACCGGTCCAGCGGTCTTTCGACATAATAGCTTTCAACCATACCGCCCACGGCGGCTATCTTAAGGTCCTTGAAGGCGGGCACCAGCTCCCGCAGCCAGGTCCTGTCCGCCAGGCAGTCGGAGTCGATGAATGCCAATATATCGCCCCTGGCACTGACCGCCCCTATATTCCGGCAATAGGGCGCCTGGCGGTTCGTCTTGTTTTGGATCAATGTTACCGGATAATGCGACACACGGTCGGGCGTATCATCCGTCGATGCGTCGTCCACCACGATAATCTCGAGTTTGTCTTCGGGGTAATCGAGTCTTAAAAGTGAATCCAGACAGGCTGCAATGTCCCGGGGGCGATTGTGGACCGGAACAATGACGGATATAAATGGAACCGTTTCCATTTCAGCCACCCCGATCCGCTCCAGAAAACCCCGGCGCACAAGGTCGTCGAGAAACGATTCAATTTTACCTTTATGCTGATTGTCAACAGCTGCAAGTATATCTTTGAATGGTATGAAAGCGCCTCCTGACAGCAGACTCATAACCTCCCGCCAGCACGGTTTCAGGAAAATATATTTCAGGGGATAGGACAGGCACAGGTGAATCCCGCCTTCTGTTTTCGTAAGGCTCACGTTTGCCCGTAAACGATAGGCCAGCGGGCTGGGTCGATCTTCGTTTATTCCCATGTGGTTTTGTGGTCGACTTTTTCCCATAGCTGGAAGTAATTTAAACCATTGTTGAAAAAATCTTTGCGTCCTCGCCATTCAGGATCTGCGAGCATTTCATGCTTCCACAAACCCGTGTTCGGTCAGAAAGTCCATGATGCCCTCTACTAGTTCTTCGGGTTCTCCTTGCAGCATGCGGCCCTTTTTCTCTATTTTGCTGCCGGTCAAAAGCTGCTGGACGCGTTCGATGGTCGGCAAGCTGCTGTCCGGTGCCACTGTCTGCTTGGGCCGGGGACGAGGCGGCATGGTCTGCAAACTAGAAACCATGGCGTCGGTACATTCAATCGGGCCGGCAACCGATTGGATGGTTGCCGCGGCGGCCTTTTCAAGGTCAGTATGACGTGGAACACGATAGGTGTACAGCCCCATGTCCGCACTTAAAACAGCCGGTAGCGGGCAACTGACCCTCTCACGCACGCCTCTGCCACAGCTGCGGGTGGCCTCGATCCGATCTTCGTCGCTGAAATATTCGAGATCCACGATTGCGGAAACAAAGGGGCGGTTCAGGTGGCCGGCAATGAGGGCGCCCACCAGGCCGTTTTGGCGATCCATGGACTCCTTGCCACATAGAATCAGGTCCGCGCCCAGCTGCCTGGCAACAGATGCCAGCTGTTTTGATTTTCCATAGGGGTCCAGAGGGAGATCCGTGTCAATGTGATGGAGGGCATCTGCCCCCAGGGCAAGACAGCGCCGCAGTTCGTCTTCGGCAATCATAGCCCCCAGCGTCAACAGGATTATCCTGGTTCCAGGAATATTCTCCTTGATCCTCAGCGCCGCTTCCAAGGCAGCCTCGTCATAGGGGTTGACGCGGACAATACGATCCAGTGGGGTTAGAAAATGATGCTCCGGGTCCATACCGCTCCGGGCATAGACCTGCTCGATCTGTTTGATGCATACGACTATTTTCATTTTCTCTACCCCCAAACTGTTTCACGCTGCATGGATGCCGCCACAATTTCTACAATATCCTTGACCTTGGGAAGGGTGTCCCTTCCCAGTCCACCAACCCCGTCTTCCAGCATGGTCAAGCAGTAGGGACATGCCGTGGCCACCACATCAGGTTCGGCGTCACAAATCTCCCGGGCACGCAATTGGTTGATGCGCTGCCCCTCGGTTTCGTGCAGCCACATCTGGCCGCCGCCACCGCCGCAACAGAAGCCGTTTTCTCGGCTGCGTTCAAGCTCCCTGACAGTCAGCCCGGGAACCGATCGGCTGATTTCCCGCAAGGGCTCGAACACCTTGTTCACCCGGCCCAGATAGCAGGGATCGTGAATGGACAGGTAACCAGCTTGCGGGTATTTTATCTGGATGCGGCCCTCACGGATAAGCCCGGCTATCAGTTCGCTGCTGTGCAGCACCGTGTACAAACCGTCCAGCTGGGGATACTCATTTTTCAAACTGTGCAGACAGTGAGGACAAAGGGTAACCAGTTTGTTGAACGCATGGGCCTTTAACTGCTGAATATTCTGAGAAGCCAGCTGTCTGAAAAGGGTTTCATCCCCCAGTCGGCGGGCCGGGTCGCCGCAACAAAGTTCTCCATGCCCAAGAATGGCAAATTCAACTCCAGCGGTCTTGAGAATTTCGACCAGGTCACGACTGACCTCCCGGTACCTGGGGTGATAGGCGCCGGCACAGCCCACCCAGATCAGAATTTCGGTGGTTTGCTTGTCCCTGCCGATAACGGGTACCCCGCAGTTGAGGGTCCAGTCGGTCCTCAAGGCAGACCCCTTACCGTATGTGTCGCCGAACAGCTGCAGGTCCCGTATCATCGGACGCGCTTCCGCGGGCAGCGCTCCTTTGCCCATGACCCGCTGGCGTCTGAATTCGATGACCTTGTCGGCGGGAGCGGTCATCACAGGGCAGGCGGCCACGCAGGCCATGCAGGTGGTGCAGGCCCACAGGTCCCGATCGTCGACCACGTCCTGCACCGGCAGGGGATCGCCGAACCTTTCCCTTTCGGCGGCGCCCAGCAATTGCTGCACGACCCTTCGGGGCGACAGAGCCTTTTCCGACAGGGAGGCCGGACAACGCTCCACGCAACGGCCGCAGGACACACAGGCCTCGGCTTCCAGCAACTGCTTCCATGAAAAATCGCCGACAACACCGACAAAAGGCCGGCTATCGTTCCGGGGCCGGGCCGTGAACCCTTCCAGGGGATCGTCGTCGCGATGATACACATTCAACGACGCGGCAACAATGTGACGCATGAAGGTATACGGCATAACCGCCACAAACACCAATACCAGAAAGAAATGGACACGGATGCTCAGCTGCAGCATCAACGGTGATTCCGGGAGTATTCGTGACACGATAAAACCGACGGGTGCCTGCCAGGCAAAAGCCACGGGAATTATTTTAAGGCGCAGACCTTCGGCCAGAAAGCCGGTCAGGGTAATACCCATGACCAGCAATGCCGGCAGAACTATCCGCCGGGGTAGGATGCCGTCCAGGGAACTCCCCCTGGTTTTTCCGCAGCGGATGAAGAAGTACAACATGCCCATAAGCAGCAACAGGCCGGACACGTCCAGCAAAAAGGAAATGGTGCCGGAGAGCGCCAGGGGCAGCTTGAATTCAAACTGAGCCGCCAGGACCACAACGATAAAGACGATAAAAGACCAGAACAGAAACAAGTGAGCTATACCGGCCGGCTGCCTTTTCAATACAGCCCGATGAGATATCAGATATCCCAACAGATGCCTCAGGCTTCCTTTGGGCTTCTCTGCCCTCCCATTCATCCATATGGCCCGCCTCCGTGAAAAACCGACGGTTATGATCAGAAGCGCGGAAACGACCAGGAATACGTCCAGAGATGTAAACACAGCCCTATTCCTTCCTCTTCGATACGCGTGAAAAACGACGAACCAGCCAGCGAAATCCACCGATAACCAATACCAACAGGGACAGCTGATAGCCTACGGCCGCAACCGTAACACCCGGTTGCTTATCCCACCTGACCTCCGGGTGCATGACACCCCACAGCTTGTTTTTCCCGTCTTTATCCAGGTGACAGGTGTGGCATTTCTGGTCGTTCAAGGGATCGGTTTCACCGTGGGCGGCCCTTCCCTGGTGGCATCCCAGACAATTATCCATGTCGTAAACCTGTGAAAAATCCTGTTTGGGGTGCGACGCAACCCGGATCGAGGGTAACCAGGCCATGTATCCGCTTGAACCGCTTTGAACGGGATGACAGGACCGACAGGTTTGCCTCAACCTGTCCGGATGCACGGATGAGCGCGGGTTCTTCGGTGAAAGGATACCGTGCCGGGTATGGCAGCTGAAGCACTTTGGGCGGCCCTGCGTCGCTCCCGCCCCGTGCTGATTGAACTTGTCATGACAGGCGGCACAATCCACCGCCCCGGATCCCTGTGTCTCCTGGTGGTCCTCGTCCAACACGTTGGTGTGGCACCCCTGGCAGGAACCCTCTTTCCCGTGAACCGAGCGCTTGAACTGCTCCATTGACATTTTGAGCAGGGATTCCTGGCTGTCTCCGCCATGACACCTTATGCAATCCTCGTCCGTGTAGGCGCCTGCTCCTACTACCGGGAGTAAAAACAAAACCAGCAGGATGTACATGATGCGGATTTTCATTTCTTTTCACCTGCAACCTTTTCCGCTTTAAGACGCTCGATAAGAAGCGGCAGGACCTGATGCAGGTCCCCAACGACACCGAGGTCGGCAAATCTGAAAATTCTGGCTTTGGGATCAATGTTGATGGCAATGACCTTGCGCGATTTCTCCATGCCGGCGGTGTACTCGTTAGCGCCTGAAATGCCGGAGTTGATGATCAACTGCGGTGTGACGGCCTTGCCGGTCTGACCGATCTGGCGCTCGTAGGCCAGGGTCTGCCAGTCTACCACCGGGCGGGTGCCGGCCACGGAACCGCCGATCGCGGCCGCCAGTTCGTGGATGATTTCAAAACGCTTGTCCTTGCCCACACCGCGGCCCCCGGCCACGACAATGTCGGCTTCCCCGATGTCCAGGTTCTCCGGCGAGGCTTCAATGACCGCAACAACGTCCGTCTTCAGATTGCAACCTGACATATCCGGTACGGCCTTGACGATCACCTCTGCGGTTTTTTCGCTTGCCTGCTCCGGTGTGTTGAGAACCGACGGCAGGAGAGTGACCAGGTAAGGCGGAGGGCCGTCAAAACACACCTTTTCGCTCAGGTGGCCGTTAGCAATCGGTCGGGTTACCGTTACCGCCCCCTTGTCATCCAGTTTCAAATCTATGGCCCGAGTCACCGCGCAACCGCCATTCAATCCAGCCAGCCGGGGCGCCATGTCCGCCGTTTGATCCGTGTGGGCCATCAGAAACAAGTAAGGAATCTCCTTTCCCATGAACGCGCTTAGAATTCCGGCAAAATATTCACCATTGAAGCGTTCCGCCTGGCTGTTTTTAAAATGAAGTACACGGCTCACACCGTACCGCCCGAGTTCCTCCAGGGGATCCTCAAAGCCGTTGCCCACGGCAATGGCCGTGATATCACCCTCCCCGGCAATTTCAGAAATAAGTCGAACGGCTTCGGACACCAGCCCCAGGGTTTCATCCTCGATGATTCCCTCCCGTTGGTGTACCCATATCCAAATGTTCGTTTTTTTCATACCAAGCCTTGATAAACATGACCCACAAAGGCACAAAGATCACAAAGTATTTTCTAAATTAGATATTTCTTTCACCCGTCCTGCCTGTCTTGATTGTTGAATTTAACCCAATCCGCCCTGACGGTCATACGCTTCCCGGATGATCTCGATGGGATGCTTAATCCGGTAAAGCGTCAACTGTTGAAACTGCAGCCGGCAGCTCAGGCACTCCGTGGTGATCAGCTGCGGATCGCGCTTTTTGATCGTCGACATCAGGCGCCCTGCTATTTTGATGGAGTTCTGATGGAATTTCTTTTTGAACCCCATGATGCCGGCATTACCGCAGCAGTAGTTACCGTTTATGACATCCATCCTGAATCCCGGGATTAGGTCCAAAAGGGGCCCATATGTGCTTTCCATACACTGTTCCCGCACATGGCAGGGCGGATAATAGACCGCCGCCATTTCGCAAGATTCGAAGGCCGTGTCCAGATCGCCCACCCGGTGCAGCTTCAGCAAATATTCGCCGGCATCATAGGTGCTCCTTGAAATCTTGAGCCGTTTGTCGGGATCGATACCTGCAAAATAACCGTTCCTGTCGGGCATGTGCTCGACGTATTTCCTGGCAACCTGCAGAATGCCGCCCGCCTGCGGGAGACTGTAAGCCAGCATGCTTCCTTGAGCGGGCCATTCGACAAAGTCTCCGTCGGTTTCATCCAGAAGCCTGCGCAGCTTGTGTTCCTCGGCGCCAGCCTTAACCACCACTTTCAGCATGTAGGCGCACGTGGGGCAGGAGCAAAGGATGTCATACCCCTGGTCGACGATTGCGGTCCATTTTTCAATATTCTCCCGGACCAGGGCCTCCGTTTTCCGGCGGTCGCCCTCCAAGAGTGTGGGCATGCCGCAGCAGCGCTGCTCGGGTACCAGCACTTCGACACCGTTTTTCTGCAGCACTTCCACCGTGGCCTGAGCCACCTCCGGAAAAAGATACCGGGCCGTGCAGCCTGCAAAATAGGCCACTTTGCGTTCAGCCGCCGTAGAAGGTGCCCCGTGATCGCGCCACCATCTGTCGAAGCTTTGCTGTGGGAACCGCGGGAATTGGCGTTCGCGATGAATTCCTAAAAACCACTGTACGATGCCGCGGGTCGTATGCTGCTGCAGCAGCGCATTGGTCATGCCCGGAAAGGCACCGCCCAGTTTGCCGATACGCTCGACGCTTTCGATCATGCGGACATTGAATCGCAGGCCGTGCCGCTCCGCATGTTCCGTTTTGAAATCCAGAATCGCGGAACGGATGTCTCGGCAGGGGCATATGCCGCACAGGTTGCACAGGTCGGCCACGGCGGCGAGCTCCCGGGTGTCCATTTTCCCACCCGCATACCGCTCCTCCTCCGCCAGGCTGAAAATCATCGGGAAGACGAGGCAGGCGTTGTCCACCAGCTCACGGCAGGCCCCGCACCGGAGGCACTTGGCGATTTCATCCCAAAATCGATCTTCAGCTGTCATAATCTCTCACAGAGCCCACAGAGCTACAGAGAATAACAACGTGTTCCAGTTTGTAATAATATGCGCTTTGATTGCCTCATCCGGGCTTCGATAATTATTGTAACTTTCATTTGCCCCTAAGAACAAATTTCTCTGTGTTCTCCGTGAACTCGAGCATCAGCGGGCGAGAGGTCCCATTCACAGCAGTCGACCGACACGATGGCCGTCGCCAATGGCCGCATCCGTCAAACGGGGGGCCACACAGTCACCGATTCTGTAAACCGCTTCCAACTTGTTCTTGAGCTCAAAATAAAGGGCGTCCTCGGCGACATTGCCCGCCGCCAGGACTACCGTGTCATAGCCTTCAAAATCGATCATTTCGTTGGAGTAGACATTCAAGCCTTTCACCAGCTTTTTCTGTATTTCCAGCACGGCTATGTCGGGCGTATAGGTCACCCCTTTCAAAGCCAGACGCCGGCGCGCCAAAAAAAGGTCCTGCAGCGGCCCCAGGGCGGATCCCGGAAAAAGGGCCGGTGTCAACACGTGGACCGTCTTTCCCTGGTCGGCCAACAGTTCGGCCGTTCCGGTTCCATGATGGTGGCCATTCAGATCAATGAACAGGACCTTTGGGCCGGTTTCCACCTCTCCGCTCAAGACCTGCCAAGTGTTGACCACATCGGGTGGCCCGTAATCGCCCGGAAAAGGATTCTCCCTGGGACGGGATCCCGTGGCCACGACAACCGCATCGGGCGCTTCTGCCAGTATAGCGTCAACGGTCGCCGTGGTTTCCAATCGCGGCTCGATATCCAATTTTTCCACCTGGCCGATAAGCCAGCGCGTAACCCCCTGGATCTCCTGCCGGCCGGCAACCCTGGCGGCCAGGCGGTTCTGCCCGCCCACCTCGCTTTCCTTTTCGAACACCACCACCCGGTGCTTCCTGAGGGCTGCCACCCGGGCAGCTTCCAGGCCTGCCGGCCCGGCCCCGATCACCACCACCTTTTTGGAAATGTCCGCCGGGGTCATGGTACCTTGACCGAGCGCTTTTTCATTCCCCGTGACCGGCGTTTGCATGCAACCGATGGTGTAGCCCATACCCATGCGGCCGATACAGCCCTGGTTGCAGGCGATGCACTGACGGACATCGTCCGGCCTTCCCGCGCGGGCCTTGTTGGGTAGATCGGGGTCGGCGATCAGCGCCCGCACCATGTTGACCATGTCGCCCTTTCCTTGCTCCAGAATTTTTTCGGCCAGATGGGGATCGTTGATGCGGTTGGTCGCATACACGGGCAGGCTCACCACAGAACGAATCCCTGCCGACAGGGGTGCCGCGTAGGCCAGCGGTGTGTGCATGGACCCTTCCACCAGGAAGAGGTTGTGGAAGGTTCCCAGGCTGATGTCGAAAAAGTCGATATTGCCGTCCTGCTCCATTCTCTTGGCGATGCGCTTGGCTTCTTCGTGGGTGATGCCGCCGTCCGGGTGCATCTCGTCGGCATTCAGGCGTACGCCCACGGCAAGGTTTTGGCCGACGGCTTCCCGCACGGCATGGATCACTTCCAGAGAAAAACGCATGCGATTGTTAAAACTACGGCCATACTCGTCGTTGCGATGGTTGGTAGCCGGCGACAGGAATTGACGAATCAGTGAACTGTGGCCCAGCTGGAGTTCGATGCCGTCGAAGCCGCCTTCTTTCACGTGCCGCGCGCTCAAGGCGAAATAATCGATGCACTCCCGAATGTCATCGAGGGTCATGGTCTTGGACGTCTCTCTAAAAAGGGGGTCTTTCCCCGGCGAAGGCCCCCACACCGGCAGGCGGGATATCTTACCGTCGGCCTGCATACCGTTGTGGTTCAACTGGGCGAATATGCGCGTGTCATACCGGTGAATGGTATCGGTAAGCTTTTGAAACCCCGGGATCACATCCGGCTCAAAGGCATCCACCAGTTTGTCATAGGCCAGGTCCGACGGATGGACGGTCAGCTCCTCTGTGGTGATCAAACCGCACCCGCCCCTGGCCCGTGCCTCGTAGTAATAAATGTGGTTCTCGCTGATCCGGTGATTTTCGGAAAGATTGGTCAGATGAGCGGCAAAATTGATCCGGTTGGGCACCACGACCGGCCCGATCTTCAAGGGTGAAAACAGGTAGTTGAAATCACTCACAGACGTTCTCCGATCTTTCTACCCTCGTAAACGGCCATTTCGATGGTACGGGGTGCCACGCAGTCCCCGATGGCATAAACCGTCATGTGGTCGGCCTTGGCTTCATGAAAAAGCCTGTCTTCCGGCAGGTAGTCCGCCTCCACAACAACGGTGTCGTACCCCTCATAGGTTATCGACTCGCCGGTGTGCATCTGGTGGGCCCTCACTCTGTCCACATCGATTTCATCCACTTTGATGTCCGTACTGAAGGTAACGCCTTTCTGAAGAAGGCGCTGGCGGGTCAGATAGAGATCGCCGATTGGGGCCAGCTCAACCCCCACGAATAAATCGTTGGTAACAATATCCACCTGCTTTCTCCGGTCAGCCAGGAGTTCTGCCGTGGCCAGGGAACGGTGTCCGCCGTTTTCGTCAATGAGCAGCACCCTGTCACCCACGGGATGCAAATCATCCAATACATCCCTTACGCTCAGCACATTTGGTGTGCCGTATGTGCCGGCAAACGATCTGTCAGCCGGTCCGGCGCCTGTGGCCACGATTAGGACGTCAGGTGCAAAGTCTGCAATCACATCTGCCGTGACCTCCATTCCAACTCGTATGGCAACGCCGGCTGCTTCAAGCGCCCTGGTGTAATATTCGATCAGCAGGCCCAAGTGGTCTCTTCCGGCTCCCTTGGCGGCCGTTTTGACCTGTCCGCCGATATTTGGGCCGCTTTCCCAGAGGGTCACGTCATGCCCCCTCCCGGCGGCCGTCAATGCCGCCTCCATACCAGCCGGCCCACCACCGGCCACCATCACCTTTTTACTGGTAGGGGGCGCGTTTTTTTTTTTGCCAGTATCGGATGATTCGTAGCCTACCAGCGGGTTGAAGGTACACCCCAAGGCTTTGCCCTGGTTGATGCGGCCCAGGCAACCCTGATTGTCCTTTAGGCAGGGGCGGATGGTGTCTGCATCACCGGCGCCCAATTTGACCGCCATATCGGGGTCGCAGATCAAGGCGCGCACACACCCCACGGCGTCCGCCCGGCCTTCGGAAAGAACGCTTTCAGCCATGTGGGGAAATCGAATGTGATCGGCGGCAATTACGGGAATGCTTACGTTTTCCTTGATCTGTTGCGCCAGATCGATCGTGTGGCCCTCCAGAGTGTGCATGGAGGCCATGTTCAAATAGAGATTGTAGTATGTCCCCAGGGTTGCCTGCAAATAGTCGATATGTCCCTTCTCCTCGAACGCTTTGGCCATGGGAATCGATTCTTCCGGCGTTATGCCTCCCCAGAACTTTTCGTCCACACACAGGCGAACCCCCACGGGATAGTCATTGCCCACCGCCTTGCGCACCGACATCAATACCGCCAGCGGCAAGCGCAGACGGTTCTCGAGGCTTCCGCCGTATTCATCCTGCCGGTGGTTGCTGACCGGTGACAGGAATTGCCGCAACAGGGATTCGGACCCCATGTCGATCTCGATGCCGTCAAACCCGTCGGCACGCGCCCTTTCAGCCGCCGCCTCAAATGCCGAGGTCAGTTCTTCGATATCTTCCGGCTCCATGGGTTTGCAGACCTCGCCGAACACCACGTCCGCCACGGCCGAAGGCCCCCAGGTTTCCCTGCGGGTCCAGGCGCCGTTGCTCTGAAAACCATGATGGGTCAGTTGAGCAAAGACGCGTGTGTCAAATTCGCCGACGGTCCGGGTAAATCGTTGAAAATCGGCCGACGCCTGAGGATGGTAGGTGGCAATGGTCCCTTCCCAGGGGAAGTCGTTGTCCATAATAGACAACTCGCCCAGCACGATAAGGCCGCAGCCCCCTTGCGCCCGACGCCGATAGTAGGCCGTGTGCCGTTCGTTCAGCTGGCCCTTGCGACCGAAATTGGTACGGTGGGCGGTAAATGCAATCCGATTGGGCAGTTTGAGCCTACCGCTGTTCAGCTCTTGTAATAGGACACTTCTCATGCCACGTTTCTAAGGTTGACCAGACATTCCGGATCCGGCATGTCGATGTCGTTGTAGGTGTGAAAGGCCATGGCCGGGCAACCGCCGCGGCAAACCTCGAAACGGGAGCAGGCCCGGCACGAGGCGATGTCCAGGTTCCTCAACCTTTCAAAAATGGGAGAATGATTCCACATCTCCTTAAAATCCGTGTTGCGGACGTTGCCGACCAGAAAAGGCGGTTCCTGCAGAAAGGCGCAGGGGTACACATCCCCTGCGGGGGAAATGCAGCAGGTCATCTTGGCGGCCCCGCACATATCCAGCCCTTTGCGGCGTCTGCTTTCGGATGTCAGGCAGAAAAAGGAATCACCCGTGCGCACAAGGTCGTGCCTTGCCAGCCATTCCGCAAATTCTTCCAGTTGCTCCGCGTTGGGCGCCAGATCCTTACGGCTGTCTTTACCCCGGCCCGAAGGACGGAAACGGGAAACCCGCAGCTCGGCACCGCACCCCTTGGCAAGATTGCGCAGATCGTCCAGCTGAGGGTAGTTGAGCCGGGTCAGCACCGCATTGATGCTGAAAGCCACTCGGTTCGATGCAAAACAGTCCGCTGCCGCCAGGATTTTTTTATAGGTGCCTTTTCCCCGGATACGGTCATTGACATCTGCGGTGGCGCCGTCCAGGCTGAGCTGCAGATAGAGCATCTTCAACCCGGCCAGACGCGAGGCCAGTTGACTGTTTATCAGGGTCCCGTTGGTGCTGACACAGGTCACGACGCCTTTTGTATGCGCGTAATCGAGTATGTCACAAAAATCGTCCCGGATAAAAGGTTCGCCGCCCCCGATGTTGACTTGGAACACTTTCATGGCCGCCAAGCGGTCGATAACCCGGCGGCACTCCTCGAAGCTCAGCTCCTGTGGTGACCCGGCACCCGATGCCGAAAGGCAGTGTTCACAGTGCAGGTTGCATTTCAAGGTTATCTCCCAGGTAACGTTGACCGGCGCCCTTAAAGCTGTTTTCATCATTTTAGCACTCAAGGATGACTCCTTTACTTTTAAGCTGCCTCAAAGCGGTGGCCACCATTTCAAGCTTTCCATCAATGTCACCATTACACCCGTGCTTACGACCCATCCACGCTGCCAGCGTCATCTCTCCCCGGAAAAAATCCTCTGCGAGAAGTCGGCCCGAGGCCACGAAATGCAGCCTCGGCCCTTTCATCTGATAGAACAGGAGACCGAAGTCCTCTTCCCGGACCTGGACGCCCGCCGCCAATTTGTAATGTTTGTCCATCTCAACGAATCCCAACCCGGCTATAACGGGAAAAAAATGATTGCTGCCAGGCTCCCAACACTCCAAGCCCACACTTGAACCCTTGAATCCTGGAATCCTTGAACCCTGGTCTATTAGTAAACGCCGCAGATACCGTCTATCGCCATCTCTTCTATTTCGATTTCCTCGATCTTAAAAATGTCTTCCGGCTCTTTTTCGGATGTGTCCGGCAACACGCCTTCTTCCTTGTCGAATTCTTTTTCCACGATGTCCTCCATGAACGATGGCAAGGAAGATGCAAATCAGGCGATATTTACATCTTCTTTGCCACACAAATGGTTACTGTTTCACTGAAACCAAACTGGGTTAAATGCCTAGATCGCTTCTTTTCTGGACCAGCTCTTTTTTGAAGGCCTCGAGCTCTTCAGGGCCTAAATCATCCGGGAATTTCAGGTCTACCTGCGTCAGGACATCCACCAGTGTATTGGCGTGCGGCCCAAGAGATAGGGCGCCTACCGTGTCACCCTTTTCCAGTTTGACGCGACCGCCCATGAAGGCACCCACGAATTTGTCTTTCTTGGTGAGAATTCTTTTCCAGGCCGGCGGTGTCGCGGACATGATGTAATCGGCATTCTCAAAGGCATAGTCTTTTGAACAGTGCTTGAACTCTTTCAACTTGCCGGCTTCCAACTGCATGGAAATGAAAAGATCATTCTCGATACCCCACTCTGGCATGGCGTTGATCTGGTAGGCGAAGCTGCCGCTCAAGCTGGAAAGCTTTTTTTCAAAACCCTCGTCATACAGAGCTACGCTGTCGTCTACCCATTCCGGTTGCGGATAAATGTAAGTTGCCATTGTTCATCTCCTTTCCCATTTTGGTTGTTAAAACAATCGTTACGTGATGCCTTTATTTGTTTTTAAACGCGGCGATGGCCTCATCCCTCAATTGGCGCTTAAAAAGTTTTTCGGTCACGGTCATCGGCAATTCATCCCTGAATTCCACGTACTTGGGTACGGCATAGGGTGCCAGATTCTCCTTGCAGAAATTGACGATGTCCGCTTCAGTGACTTTGCCCTTATCCTCCTCCTTCAGCTGAATTACCGCCATAACCCTCTCGCTGCCCGGGTTTTTCGGGTCCGGTACACCGAAAGCGGCTGCCATGAGGACTCCCGGATGTTTGAAGAGGACCTCGTCTACCGTTGTAGTGTAAACCTTCATGCCGGACACGTTGACCATGTCCTTGATACGGTCGCTGATGAAAAAGTAACCGTCTTTGTCCATATAGCCGATATCACCGGTATGCAGCCACCCGTCCTCGGTGAGGCCCCTGCCGGCATCGGGCCAGTAGCCTTTCATGGTCTGCGGACCGCGCACCACGATTTCCCCCTCTTCACCAAAGGGCACCTCTTCACCGGTTTCCGGGCTGACTAGTTTGCATTCAGTATCCGGAAGCGGCACGCCGATACCCTTTTTTTCCTTGGCCATGAACCCTGTGATGCGCCCGAACCCGGACAGGTCGGCGTGGGTCCCCGGCCCGGTTTCGGTCAGCCCGTAGGCCTCGCCCACCGGATTGCCCATCTCCTTTTGCACGGCCATGCGCACTTCATCCGGCAGCGGCGCGGATCCGCTCAGGGCCATGGCGTTCAAACGTCCGATCTTGGCCTGGGCCAGGCGCATGAGCTGGGTGGGAACACATGGGATCATAAAGGGCCGGTATTCCTTGATCGTTTTGACCAGCTTGTCCGTATCCCTGGGGTCTTTCAGCAAAATAATCCGCAGCCCCCAGAATACGGCCGCCTGGTGGATGTAATGCCCGAAAGCATGAAACAAGGCCAGGGGGATGAGCACCGAGGCCTTGCCCACGATACCCGGCGCCATGGGCCCCAGCATCCAGGGCATCAACTGCATGAGGTTGCAATAGCGGCCGTAGTGGGTAATCATGACCGCCTTGGGCAACCCGGTGGACCCGCCGGTATGAGGCAGTTCGCACAAATCTTCCTTGGGATCGATGTCCAATTGCGGCGGGTTGGGGTCGTTTTCCTCGATGAGCTTGCCGAATTCGTAGACCCCCTTAGGAAGGCTTTGGGCTACCGGTCCCACATCATACCCCTTGTCGGAAGTGACGATGATGTTCTCAACGCCGCAGGCCTCCTTCAGGCCCAGAATCCGCTCGAAATCCTTTTCCTGGCAGATGATTGCCTTGCTGTTCGAATTCCCGGCCTCGTGCACGATGCCGTCGTCCGGCCGCAGGGTGCTGGTGGGCACGATGACGCCGCCGGCCTTCTGGATACCCCAGGTGCTGACGATATATTCAAAACAGTTTTCCATGAAAATATTGACACGATCTCCCTTGTGGATCCCCAGACCGGCCAAAGCCGTTGCCAGACGGTCGGCATGATCTTTCAAGTCCCTGTATTTCAGCAGTCTTTCTTCGAAAAGAACAGCAGTTTTTCCAGGGTATTTTTCGGCGGCATCATCCAGCACCTTGAAAATGGGAACTTCCGGATAGGGAGCCAGGGTCTCCTTCAACTTGTAGGGGCCTAGTTTGTAGCTTTTCAGCCACGGTTTATCTGCATAACCCATACAATATCTCCTTAATATCCCCTAAGGTGAGCGCTTCAAATTTTAAAAATTGTTATAATTTTATTGTGTTAAATTGATTGTACGCATCTGTATTCTTAAAAATTGAAATCTTTCGAGATTGCCGATCTTACCGCATCTACGGCGTCAGATGCCATCCCGCATAGCCCACTATAGCAAAATATCATCTTCCTTGTATCTGCGGCAATCTCGGCAATCGCCCAGCTTAGGTATTCATCTCACCCGTCCCTGAATTATCCCCAGAGGTCGGTCTTGAGGTCGTCCAATCCCAGTTCTGCCAGTTTTTCAGGAGTCGGCTTTCCCGTGGCGAGATCCCAACCGCGATAACCGTAGTATGCATCCTTCAGCCTTTCCAGATCGGCTTTTTCGAGGACCATCCCTTCGGCGGAACCACCCGGCAGAGGATCTTCCATCAGCCGCGCCGGCAGCGCATCCTTTTCCCGGTCGATGCCTTCGCGCACGCAAAAAGCGCGCACCAGGTTGTAGACCCGCTCCCCGCCTTTGCGGAAATCATCTTCCGTGAAATCCCAGCCGGTGGCATTGGCGATCAGATCGACATAGTCTTGGGCGTAGAGCAGGAGACCGAAGAACTTGCACCCGCCGAGGCAGTCGAAAACCGTACACCCGTTTTCCATGTCCATGACGATCTTGGCTTCCTCAGGAACCACCTGGAACAGGTCCTGAATGTGGCTGTCCTCCACCAGCAGAATTGGACTGTCAATGAAGGTGGGTGCGATGACGGTCGCGGAAACATGGTCCCCACCACGATTGGCGGTGACATAGCTCAACCCGACGATCTTGGCAGCCCTTGGATCGTAGGCCGGTAGCTCCAGCCCCTTGACGTTCATGGCGAACCGCTCGGATCCCTGGCCGACTTTTTGGGCTACCAGGCGGCTGCCTTCGGCCAACAGATCCCCGATCCCTTCTCTTTTGGCGATCATCTCTACCAATTTGACCACCAACTCGCCATCCCCGAAATTGATCTCGAGCCCGCCGGTGTCCGCCGTTGTCAGGAAGCCTTTCTCGAAGCACTCCATAGCAAACGCAATGGTCGATCCGGCAGAGATGGTGTCCAGGCCGTACTCGTTGCAGAGGTAGTTGGCCATGGTGATGGTGTTGATGTCGGCCACATCGCACTGGGCCCCCAGGGTGTTGGAGGTCTCGTATTCGGGTCCCTCCCCCTTGTGGCCCTTGTAGGGGCCCTCCTGAATTTCGGAGCCCCTGCCGCAGGCAATGGGGCAGGCGAAACAGTTCACCCGGGACGTCAGGACTTTTTCGGCAATGGCCTGAGCGTTGACGTGTTCAATGCCTTCGAATTCCCCCTGCTGCCAGTTGCGCGTGGGGTAACCGCCCTTGACGTTGACCATGTCGGCCACCATGGCCGTGCCGAAGGTCTCGAAGCCGATCTTCAACAAAGACTCGTTGATTAGTTCGAACTGCTTTTTAGCCGTTTCCTTGAAAGCCTCCTTGTTGGCCAGCTCAGACAAAGCCTTGCCGGAAACCGCAACGGCCTTCACCTTTTTTGCGCCCATGACAGCCCCGACGCCGCAGCGACCGGCGGCACGGTGCTTGTTGTTCATGATGGAAGCGAACTTGACCAGGTTTTCCCCGGCGGGGCCGATGCAGGCCACCGTGAAACCCTTGCCCAGATCTTCTTTCAGGCTGTCCTCCGTTTCCGGTACCATCTTTCCCCACAAATGCGCTGCATCGCACAGTTCAGGCTGGCCGTCGGCGATCTTCAGATAGACTGGCCGGGGGGATGTTCCCTCGAAGATGATGCCGTCGAAACCGCTGCGCTTGAGCGCCGGCCCGAAGCTGCCCCCCGAGTTGGACTGTCCCCAGATGCCGGTAAGCGGTGACTTGGTAACCACGGAATAGCGGCTGGAACTGGGGGAGGTGGTCCCGGTGAGTGGTCCGGTGAAAAAGATGAGCTTGTTTTCCGGGCCTAGAGGATCCGCCCCTTTGGGAACCTCGTCATACAGGTAGCGCGTGGCAATACCTGCGCCGCCAAGATACTTGCGGGCCACGTCCTCGGGAAGATTTTCCTCGGAGAGGGTTCCCGCGGTCAGGTCAACCCGTAGCAACTTTCCCATAAATCCAAACATAATAGTCTCCTGACGGTTTCAGGTTAAAAATCAAAGACCCAGCGTCCGACAATCTCGCGGTTTTCCATGGCATTGATGACGTCGTTTACCTGGTCCAGGCTCAGATGTTTGGTAATCATGTCTTTGAGGTTGATTTGACCTTTTAAAACCATATTGGCCAAGCGCGGAATGTCAATCTGGTGCCGCAGATTTCCGTACAAAACCCCTATGATTTGGTTTCCCTGGAAGGGAATGGCATAAAATGGGAGCATCACCATATCTTCGCAGGAAGGGATGCCGACCGCCATCATTTTACCACCGTTTTTCAAGACGAAAAATGACTGCAGATAGGCGCCCGGATCGCCGATGGCCTCGAAAACCCAATGAACTCCTAGACCGCCGGTCAGTTCTTCGCGGATGATGGGCACCGGGTCCTGTTCGCTGCTGTTGATGAAGTGGGTGGCCCCCATTTTCCTGGCAATCTCCTCTTTGGAGCCTTCCAAGTCCACGGCGATGATGGGATCGGCGCCGGCCAGCCGGGCTCCCTGAATTATATTCAAGCCGATTCCCCCCATGCCCCACACGGCAACGGATTCACCGGCCTGGACGCCGGCTGAGCGGTGCACCGCCCCCCAGCCTGTTCCCACGGCGCAGCCCAGCAGACAGGCCTGGTCCATGGGCAGTTCATCGGGTACCTTTACGGAGGCGACGGCCGGTGAAACGATGTACTCCGAGAAGCCGGACACGTACAGGGCGTGGTTGACCACTTCGCCATCCTTGGTACGAAATCTGGCAGTGCCGTCCGACGGCAGTTTGCCGCTTCCCAGGCTCGGTAATAGGTTATCGCAAATATGCGTATTACCGCTGACGCAGTTCTCGCACGTGCCACAGGGTGCCTGCCAGCAGGAAACAACGTGGTCGCCGGGTTTTAAATTCGTCACGCCTTCGCCCACCGCCTGAACGACCCCGGCGGTTTCATGCCCCAGCACCAGCGGCAGCACGTCCAGGCCGTAAATGCCCTTCCAGGCGCTCAAATCGGAATGACAAAACCCGGTGTGGGCGACTTTGACCAGCACTTCTCCGGCTTTGGGATCTTCAAGTTCCAGTTCTTCGATGGTCATGGGCTCTCCCCAATCTCTCGTTACAGCGGCTTTCGTTTTCATGATGTTCTCCTTTTTGTTAGATGGTTTTTCCAACGATCACGATGAATGTCTTCGATTTAGCAGTTAATTCTTTGAAGTGATAGGTTGAATAGTTGATCACAGCTTTGATCACGGTAATATCCCTGGAGGAATGCAGATATTCGCTGAGTTGAAGTCAGCCAAATCAAGGCCCGTTTGAGAGCAAGCCTCAGGCTTATCATTGTCACATATTTCGATGATTACTATAAATTGCTTAATAGATATCGTCACGCTTGATTAATTTTCACATGCTAAGCAGCCAACAGCCGATTGGCCAAAGAAAGAACATATGAAATTAGAGCAAAAGGTGTGCCAGGATCCAGTGAGCAAAAAAGTCACTAATAATAACAACAAATTACAAATAAAAGTGAGTTGGGATAGGACAAATTATTTGGGGCATAAAAGCCCCAATATTTGTAAAATAAAATATAATTTATTGAATTTAAATATCAAATTAATCTGAGGCTATTTTGCCCCATAATGGGGCACTACAGGTTGTAGCGTGCTATCTTCCGGTAAAGCGTTTTGCGATCGATGCCTAGTTGTTCGGCAACCCTCGACCTCTGCCATTTGTGTGCCTCCAACAATCTCAAGATATATTCTTTCTCGAATGCAGAGACCGCATCCCGCAAGGTTCCCTGTGCATCGACAATAGGAACAATCGGTTCGTGGGCTACCCCCATAGTCCTAAATGGCTTGTGCTCTCGCTCTTGGGAGGATAAAAAATCAAGTTGATTCAGGGTGGTATATCGATACAGGGTGTTTTGAAATTCACGGACATTGCCCGGCCAGTCATAAGCCAGCATCGCATCCAGAACATTGCCTGGAATTCTTGGAAATAGCTCATCCGGGTATTTCAGTTTTAAAAAATGCTCTAGGAGCAGGAGAATATCCTCTTTGCGTTCTCTTAAAGGCGGCATTTGAATGGGGATCACATGTATGCGGTAAAAAAAATCCTCTCTCATGCGTCCTTCCCTGATGGCTTCTTTCAAATTCCTGTTGGTTGCAGCGATAATGCGAATGTCCGGATGTAGCGATGTCATGCCTCCCACAGGTTTAAATCCGCCTCCGTCTAGAACCCTCAAGAGCTTTACCTGCATCAGCGGATCAATCTCACCAAGCTCATCTAAAAACAAGGTACCTTTGTCGACTGTGTCCAGGTAGCCTTTTTTATCCGCCCCTGCACCGGTAAAGGCCCCCTTTTTATATCCGAAAAACTCGCTTTCAAGCAAGTTTTCGGGAATAGCGCCGCAATTTACGGTCAGGAAAGGTTTATCGGCGCGACTACTCATTTCATGAATGGCTTTGGCGACGAGCTCCTTACCAGTACCCGATTCTCCATAAATAATCACATTTTCATCTGTTGCAGCCGCTTTGACAATCAGCTCATAGACCACCTGCATCAAAGGCGATTTCCCCACAAGCCGGCCGAATTTATATCGATCCTTTATTTTCGATCGCAACAGTATATTCTCCCGGCGCAACTGTTCATCCTGTTCGATCAGAATATCGGTTGTTTGCTTACGGATGGTAACATCCTTGATAAAACCTTCAATAAATTTGAGATGACCTTTTTCATCGACAATTTTACGTGCATTCAAGGAAACCCATACGATTTCACCGTCCTTTTTATAAAAAGGAGCTTCAAAATCCTTTACAAATTCTGATTTGTCTAACAAGGATACAAATTCCCTGCGGTCTTCTGGATTCACGTAGATCTGTGTCTCGATATTCTTTACGTTGTTGATAATCTCGTCCGGCGTTTCATAGCCGAAGATTTTTGCAGCTGCCGGGTTCACATCGACAAACTTTCCTTCCGGTGTTGTACGGTAGATCCCTTCCACAGCATTCTCAAATATTCCCCGGTATTCTTCCTCAGCATTCTTACGATCTTCGTAATATTTTGCATTTTCAATGGAAATACTCATTTGAGATGACAAAATCTTGATTACTTCAATGCGATCAGCAGAAAAAACGCCTTCCAAGAGCGTGTTTTCAAGGTATAGGAGCCCTGTCAGTTGTGCTTTGTAAAGAATCGGGAAACAAAGCACCGAACGCACCTTTCTCCCGGTAATATAGGAATCCTGCGTGAACATTCCCCGCTTGCAAGCGTTATTCAGAACTACAGGCTTCGTGGAGCGTACAGTGTAGTTGACAATAGCCTTGGATATGCGTTGTCCTTGATCCAGAGCGATAAATGGATTGAATAATCGTTCGGTCCCTTCAACGTCGCCTTGCACCGCTATTTTAGGCTCTCCCCCTTCCATCAAAAGCAGCGTCCCGTTTTCAGCACCCGCATTTTCAATGCAGTGCCTCATTAAAGCGACAAGAAGGTTGTCTAAAACCAACTCGCTTGATATGGCCCGTGTAGCTTTGATAATCGTTGCCATGTCAAGCCCTGAAGTTTTTGGATCTTCTATGAAAGGATCCGATGGGCCACTAGATTTTGGATGCCCGTATTCGCCAACATCGTTATCTCCCAGATATGCAGGAAAAGATTCATGTAGCTGATTTGTTTTTGAAAGTGCCCCCCAGCGCACGTAGCACTTATAAGCATTTCTGATAAATGGTTTGGCGAATTGCTGTCTCCCCAATGAAACCCAATACTTGGCTGACAGTTCATAGGCCAGAGCCTCATCATTTTTATACGCACTCTTCTGTGACAGACTAATTGCCTGATCGTAATGATATATGGCCCGATCCTGAAGACCTTGAATCCTACAAAGCTCTCCCTCCACCAGGTGATATTTCTGGGCATAATTCTCGGGGGCATGCTTACTCCACAGCTTCATCTTTTTTTGATTACCTATTATTTTGGCCAGGCATTCTTGTTGTTCCTGTTCAGTATAATTATCAAATAAGGCCATACGGACTAATGCATCGAAATAATAGAAAAGAGAATAGGCCATTGGGCCACCCGGCAGACCATCGAGCTCACACTCCAGCAGATCAGCGTGATGAATCCCTTCCGGAAAGCGGCCAAAATAAGTACACAACATCAGTTTGCAAAACCGAAAGTAAATGATCGCCAAACGATCGTTTGCTTCTTCGTGGATCGACAGCATGTTGTGCTCGTCGTAAGCCGCTCCCGATAGGACCACAGGATCATCACTTTTGCCCATGAGGTTCAATGCGGTTTGATGAAATATTGCGTTGAAGCGAAATGGAGTTTCCTGTTTGTAGTGCTTTATTGCGGCACTGAACTGGGTCATATTTTTTTCAGTTTTTTCGAGGCTGAACCCTGAAACCAATGCATGCTTGTTGAAGCTGTAAGCATTATACCCAGCAAATTCAAAGTCACCCGTTTTCATGGCCACCCGGTAACCATCCATGGCCATTTCCATGGTCTTTTCGATGGGCTCTTTCCAGTGATTGATATATCCACTGATGGCATGCAGGACTTTTGCTTTAGCCTCCTCCGCGTCGAGCTGTCGGATCAGGGATACAGCCAGCTTTCCGAAGCGGTATCCCTTTTCAATATCATTAAAAAGCCTGCAAAGTATAGCGCCCATAGCAGCATAAGCAAATGCAGAAGCGGCTGTGTTTCCGTAAATATAGGACAACCTGACCTGTTTGCAGATTAAGTGCGGGAAAAGGCTAGGTACACCTATGAACACAGCAGATACCACCTCGGACATGATATCCATGGCCATGAGTTTCGTCGGGTTGTTCATTCGCGGCAGAACAAGCAATTCTTCCACAGGTCTTTCGCCCAAAAGGGATGTGGTTTCCTCGATAACCGTGGCAATTTCTTCTTTGGACGGTGCCCCTGGCAGTTCTTCTCCTAGCGTATTTAATATTTCATGGGCGGTGTTGTAAGCATCACTTAACATATTCTGCATCATGAATGCCCGGATTCTACTTCTGTACGCACCAGCAGTGTCCAAAGGGGCAACAGACTTTCTGCATACCACTCTGAATAAGTCCTCTACTTCAGCAAACCTGCCTGTCAGGCGTGCAGCTTCGATACATGCCTTGTGCAGCTTTAACGACAGATCATACTGATCATTCCAGGCCCCATCCGGCAATAGATCCAACCCCATTTTTAAATACCTGTATGCCGGCTCGAATGCCGCCGTTAAAATCGCTTTCAATCCCGCTGTCAAATTCAACTCAGCCAACTGCATACGTTCATCAAATTTTTCTATGTTTTCAGGCGCGAAATTCAAATGGCTGAGGATATCAAATACCTCCTCCTCAATTCGTTCAACTGGCATACTCTCTAAAAGTATTTTTCCGATGGCCAAATGGATTGATTTCTTTTCTGTCGTGTTCACCAAGCTGTAGGCAGCCTGCTGAATACGATCATGTTGAAATCGAAACCATGTGTTTTTCTGTGAATCGTACACCGGCAAATAAATGGAGCCATTGTCAACTGTCGTGGAAACAATCATCTCCTGTTGTATGGCTGGTTTTAGTTTTGTATTGGTTTGATGGGGGAACCCCCCGGTGATCAGGCTCAATGTCTTCAAGTCGAATTTAAATCCGATACATGCTGCCATACAGAGTGCATTCTGGCTTTCCGGCGGTAGATGTCTCAGGCGATATATAAGCAAGTCGATGACATTGTCAGTAATATCCAACGATCCTATCTTTGCGGAATCCCACTCCCAGGATTTCCCACCGCCATGCTTACGGATAATTTTCTTCTGATGCAACATGGTGAGAAACTGGTTAACAAAAAATGGATTTCCATGCGTCTTGGTGAAAACTGTATTCGCCAGGGGTTGGATTGTTTTCGGGTTGCTCTTCATGGAGTCGGCGATCATTTCGGAAACCGAATGCCGTTGAAGAGGCGAAAGGGATATATTGTGATAGACATTTTTTTTATCGCCATAGGTCGTAAGGACCATCATCAATGGATGAACATTAGTCACCTCGTTATCCCTGTACGCACCTATCAGGAGCAGGTATTGAAGCTTTCCACTATTCATCATCAGATCTATCAATTCAAGGCTGGCCGGATCGATCCATTGGAGATCGTCAAGAAAAATTACCAGCGGATGGTTTGCCGAGCAGAAAACGTTTATAAATTTAAGGAATATCCTGTTGAACCGTCGCTGAGTCTCATCACCGCCCAATGGTTTGATAGATGCCTGTAGCCCGATTAGCTTTTCCACATCCGGTATGATTTCGGTTATCACCCTGCTGTCATCACCCAGAGCATCATGAATGCGTGTTTGCCATTGCTCCAGTCGGTCATCGTTTTCGGTCAATATCTGACCGATCAATTCCTGAAACGCGGACACCAGGGCGCTGTATGGAATATTTTTATGAAACTCGTCGAATTTTCCGGTAATGAAATAGCCTTTTTCACGGGTAACCGGTTTATACAATTCCCGCACCAGTGATGTTTTACCGATACCCGCATATCCTGCGACAGTCAGAAATTCAAACGCCCCCTGTGTAACGCCGTTGAAACAGCGCAACAGTATTTCGAGTTCACTGTCGCGACCGTAGAGTTTCTGGGATATCTGAAATTTCTCAGGCCGGTCATTTTCTCCCAGCGTGAACCGCTCTGCAAATCCGGTGTCGTTCAGTTGTCGGATGCAGTTTTCTAAATCGAGGCGCATGCCGGCTGCGCTCTGGTATCTTTCCTCCGCGTTTTTGGACAAGAGCTTGAGAACGATTTCAGACACCACGTTGGGAATTTTTCGGTCGATCTGATTGGGGGGTAGTGGTTGTTTTGCCAGGTGGCTGTGAACCAATTCGAGTGGATCCTCCAGCTTGAAGGGTACGGTTCCAGTCAGCATTTCGTACAAGGTAGCACCCAGAGCATAATAATCGGTCCGATAATCCACCGGTCGATTCATCCGACCGGTCTGCTCCGGTGAAATATAGGCCAGATTCCCATCTATGGAGCTAAAACTCTGGATATTCGGCGCCTCTTTAGGCAGAAGCGAGCATACACTGCAATCTCCGACCCAAGCCTCCTTTTTATCCGGCCCGATGAAAATGTTCTCCGGCTGAATATCCTTGTGGATGATGTTGTGCCGGTGCAAATTTTCAATAACTGCAACCAGCGACAAGGCTATTTGAAGTGCCTCGGCCACGTTCAACCGCTCTTTTCTTAATAATTCATCGAGAGGAACCGCATTGATCACTTCGAAAATCAGCGCAATGCCGCTGGTAAACTCAACTTTGTCCACTGGTTGTAAAACGCCGGGAATTTTCAATCCCTTTAGTACATTATACTCATGATCCAGTTGTGACAGCTCCTTAAGGACTGGATTGTTCGACAGATGGGATTTGACAATGACATCCTCATTGGTGTCGTTGTTTGTGGCCCGGTAATAGACCCAACGTGCGTTCCTGAATAACTCCTGTTCAATTTGATATCCTGAAATCGATATCATCGATGTCACCTCTAAAATTTGAGGAAAAGCGGATCTTGAATTGATAATCAGCAATGGCTTAAATGATATGGAATTTTGCTTGAATGGTCAAACCGTAAACAGCGGTTCATTTCAAATCAATTTGGCTCAATCTTTCAATACCAGACTAACACCATCATGCTTTATAATAATTTCAGTTAAAATATTCCTCATGCTTTTTTAAAGATTGGAAACGGAAATATCAATGTTGCGGGGACCAGTGTCGATAAAGACTACGGCAAATTTGGAGAATGCCTCTTGGTTAAGTTTTTAAGCTAAATCACAATGTGCTTTAAAAGGGTTTCAAGTATTGATTTGTTGGTCTTGTTCTAAAATAATTACAGGATTTCCCAATGGATTAAATTCTTACCAGTGCACCCTTGCCGTCTTTTTCTCTGACCTTGTAGCCGAACACTTCGATGGTCTTTGAAAGCGGCCGTCCGAACAGGAAATCGGTCATGCCGGGCTCCACGCCCCCCTTTGAAACCACTAAATCTCTGACTTCCCGATCGTAGCGGACCATGGTGACCGTCGATGCAACGGCCGTGCGTTGAAAACCGGTGTCCCGGTTCCTGTCCATATCATTCAGGATCAATTTCAGCTTGGGATAGCTGCATTGCCGTTCATGCTCCTGGACCAGATCCCACAGCCCCGCAATGTCCGCCAGTAGGTCTTGGCGCTTGAGCCTGTCCCGGTCATACACGGCCTCGATACCCGAAGGATCCCAGCATTTCAGTACCCGGCACTCCATGGGGCGGTGCCGGTAGATCCCGCAGGCGCTTTCCGCCGCGTTAAAAAAGGTGCACTGCCACGACGACTCCATCCCTTTGATTTTAATCATCTCTTCGGGGCTGGGCATCACCACATTGCGCACGTTGTCGTGCACCATTTCGCCCCGCCGAATGGTGTAGAGGCAACGGGTGTGGATCAAGCCCTCGTCGACCAGCTGCCGGTCCTCCAAATGCAGGCAGGGCCCCCCTTTTTCGCAGCAGGTCCCGCAGCGAATGCAGGAGTTCCGAAACGCAGCGCTGCCGGGTTTATTTTGGTTCTCTATTTCCATGTCATCTCTGCCACGGCAAAGCCGTCATACAGCAATGATTTAGCTCCAGGGTTTATGGTAACATAGTTAAACATCAAACGTCCAACATTCGGCATCGAACACAATACCGGTTGTCACGTATGTAGAAACATAAACCCCGCAGGAACCGTCCGGCGGGGTTTATGTTGTTACCATCTATTTTCTTTATGCCGTCATAAGACGGTTATGCTTCTTTTTCAACTGACTCCTCATTAGGAGCTGTGGCTGCCAGGCGCTTCATGGCCGCAAAGCGTTGCATGTATTCCTCCTCCAGACGCTTGGAAAGTCTCTTCGACTCCTCCGGGAAGGTCTTCTTGAGGGAGGCATACCGCACCTCGCCATCCAGAAACGCCTGAAACGTTCCGTCCGGATCCTTGGAATCGAGAATGAACGGGTTTTTACCCTCTTTTTTAAGTTCCGGATTGTAGCGATAAAGGGGCCAGTATCCGCTCTGCACCGCGAGCTTCATCTCCTCCTGCGTCTTGCCCATGCCCTTCATGATGCCGTGGTTGATACAGGGGGCATAGCACATGATCAGCGACGGCCCGTCATACGACTCGGCTTCCGTCAGGGCCTTCATCAGCTGCTGCTTGTTGGCGCCCATGGATACATTGGCCACATAGACGTACCCGTAAGACATGAACATGGCGCCCATGTCCTTTTTGCCGGTTTTCTTGCCGGAGGCGGCAAATTTGGCCACCGAACCGGTGGGCGTCGCCTTCGAAGACTGACCGCCCGTGTTTGAATAGACTTCGGTGTCAAAAACGATGACGTTGATGTCTTCCCCCGACGCCAGGACATGGTCGATACCGCCGAAGGATATGTCATACGCCGATCCGTCGCCCGCAAAGACCCAGTAGGATTTTTTCGTAAACAGCGCCGACTTGGCGGCAATCTCCTTCAGCAGGGGAATGTCCCCGTGGGCCGGAAGAAGGGCTTTGAGCCGGTCGCCGTAGGTCCTGGAAGCGACGGGGTCCCTGGCATTGTCCAGCCAGCCCTGGAGCGCTTCTTTCACCTCACCCGGGACGTCGTACCTGAGCGCCTCTCCGGCCAGTTCGGCCAGCTTCTGACGCTGCTGCAACGCTCCCAGAAACATGCCGTAGGTAAACTCTGCGGGGTCCTCGAAAAGGGAGTTGCCCCATGTCGGTCCGAACCCGTCCTTGTTGACGCAGTAGGGAATCGAAGGCGCCGACCCGCCCCAGATCGAGGAGCAACCGGTGGCATTGCCGATCACCATGCGTTCACCGAACAGCTGTGTCACCAGTTTTGCGTAAGGGGTTTCCCCGCAACCCGCACAGGCACCCGAGAACTCCAGAAGCGGTTGCTGAAACTGGCTGCCCTTGACAGACGTTCTCCCGACCAGGTCGTCCCTGATCGGCAGCGTAACCGCGTACCGGTGGTTGGGCACCTGCACGGCGGTCTGTGTTTCCAGCGGACGCATGACCAGGGCCGGCTTCTTGGCCGGACAGATGTCCGCACAGTTGCCGCACCCCAGACAGTCCAGGGTGTTGACCTGTATGCGGAAGTGATACCCCTTGAGGTCCTTGCCCACCGCTTTCTTGGCGGCGAATCCCTCCGGCGCCTCGGCCAGTTCCTCATCGGTTATGAGATGCGGCCGGATGGCGGCGTGCGGGCATATCATGGCACACTGGTTGCACTGTATGCAGTTGTCGATAATCCATTCGGGAGTGTTGATGGCCACACCGCGTTTTTCATACTGCGTCGTGGCAACGGGGAAAATGCCATCCGGTCTGAAGGCGCTCACCGGCAGCTTGTCGCCCTGCTGGGCCAGCATGGGGCGCATGACGTTTTTCACAAAATCCGGATCGTCGGCCTCCGCATCCGCGCTTATACCTGCATCGGCCCATGCCGAGGGGTAGTCGATTCTTTCCAGGTTTTCCAGGGTGTTGTCTACTGCGGCATTGTTCATATTGACGATCTTGTCGCCCTTTTTACCAAACATGGCCTTGATCTGATCCTTGAGGTAGGCGATGGCGTCATCCACGGGAATCACGTTGGCCAGCTTGAAAAAAGCCGTCTGCATGATCATGTTGATGCGTCCGCCCAGACCGATATCGGCGGCGATTTTCACCGCGTCGATATTATAGAATTTGAGCTTCTTCGCGGCGATGGTCCGACGCATCTCCGCCGGCAGCTTGGTTTCCATGTCCGCCAAGCTCCAGTTGGAGTTCAGCACGAAGGTCCCGCCCTCTTTGATCCCCTCCAGGACGTCATAGATGTCCACGTAGTTCGACTTGTGGCAGGCAATGTAGTCGGCCGCGTCGATGAGGTAGGTGGACTGGATGGGTGTCTTTCCGAAACGGAGATGGGACATGGTCACACCGCCCGACTTCTTGGAATCGTAGGCAAAATAAGCCTGAGCAAACATGTCGGTGTTGTCGCCGATAATTTTGATGGCGCTTTTGTTGGCCCCCACCGTTCCATCGGCGCCAAGTCCCCAGAATTTGCACTGGACGGTTCCCTCAGGCGCCACATCGAACCCCTCTTCCACCTCGAGAGACGTATGGGTGACGTCGTCGACGATGCCGACAGTGAAGTGATTTTTTGGGGTTTCGGCCTTCAGGTTGTCGAAGACGGCCTTCACCATGCTGGGGTTGAACTCCTTGGAGCTTAACCCGTAGCGGCCGTTGACGATCGTGGGAATGTCGCCGCCGCGCTGGACAAATGCCGTGCACACATCCACATACAGCGGGTCGCCCACAGCGCCCTTTTCCTTGGTCCTGTCCAGTACCGCTATGCGGCCGGCGGATTCCGGTATGGCTGCGAACATGTGCTCGGCGGAGAAGGGGCGGTACAGGCGCACCTTGACCAGACCGACCTTCTCACCGCGTTCCACGAGGTAGTTGACCACTTCCTCGATGGTTTCACAGGAAGAACCCATGGAGATGATCACCCGCTCCGCTTCGGGATCCCCCACATAATCGAAAAGGCCGTACTTCCTGCCGGTAAGCGCAGCGACCTTCTGCATGTAGTCTTCGACGATGCCGGCGATCTTCAGGTAATAGGGATTGGCGGCCTCGATGGCCTGGAAATAGATGTCCGGATTCTGGGCCGTACCCCTCAGTTCCGGCCTTTCAGGATTGGCGCCGCGCGCCCTGAAGGCGGCCACGGCATCCATGTTGACCAGGCTTTGCATGTCCTCGTAGTCGATCAGTTCCACTTTCTGTATTTCGTGTGACGTTCGGAACCCATCGAAAAAGTGGACAAAAGGTACGCTGCCCTCGATGGCGGAAAGATGCGATACCAGCCCCAGATCGAGAATTTCCTGAACCGAGGCCGACGCCAGCAGGGCGAATCCCGTTTGCCGCACGGCCATGACATCCTGGTGGTCGCCGAAAATGGAAAGCGCGTGACCGGCCAGGGACCTGGCGGTCACGTGAAATACCCCGGGGAGCACCTCCCCGGATATTTTATACATGTTGGGAATCATCAGCAGCAGCCCCTGGGAGGCGGTGAACGTCGTCGTCAGTGCACCGGCTGCCAGCGCCCCATGAACCGCGGCGGCGGCACCGGCTTCCGACTGCAGCTGGCGAACGCTCATGGTCTGGCCGAAGATGTTCTTCAGCCCGTTGGCGGCCCACTCGTCACAAAGCTCCCCCATGGGCGATGAAGGCGTAATGGGATAGATGGCGGCGGCGTCACTCATGGCGTAAGCCACGTGCGCGGCAGCGGTATTCCCGTCAATGGTTTTCATTTTTTTTGCCATAATTTATCTCCTTACCATAGGTAACTTCATTTCCAGATGCCCTTGACGTGCGAATCATGTGACTTGCAGCGGCTGCTTCCCATGTCCGTTGTCATTTTCACAACGCACTGAGCCCGCACCGGGCATCCAGAATATTTTATTGTTTTGGGGTGACAAACTCTTTTTTCATACCAATTGTTTGCACACGATTACAGCTTCATCAAAAAAGAGTTCAGAATATAACAATCATCCGTATTTGTAAAGCAGTTTAGCTTTCAGTCTACTAGCGGCAAAACCGCGTTTGATAATTTCTGTGCAACAAAAATGATCGGACCTATAACCAATAACAAGGTAAAAGCCGGCCGGGGCGGTGGTATTCCTCGGCAAGCGTTGTGCCTTGTTTTGGGTTATAGACCCGAAAATTATTCGAGCAGGGTTTCGAAGAAATCGTTGCCCTTGTCGTCCACCAGAATAAATGCGGGAAAATCCTTGACCGTGATGGCGAAAATGGCTTCCATGCCGAGCTCGGCATACTCGAGAACCTCCACCCCGGTTATGCATTCCTTACCCAGCCGTGCCGCGGGGCCGCCGATGGACCCCAGGTAAAATCCGCCATATTTTTTGCATGCATCGGATACCATCCGGGAGCGATTGCCCTTGGCCAGCATCACCAGCGATCCCCCCTGCTCCTGGAAAATGGGGACATAGGGGTCCATGCGGGCCGCCGTCGTGGGGCCGAAGGAGCCCGAAGGGTAGCCCTCGGGTGTTTTCGCCGGACCCGCGTAATAAATGATATGATTTTTAAAGTAATCGGGCAGCCCCTCCCCCCGGTCCAGACGCTCCTTGAGCTTGGCGTGGGCGATATCCCTGGCAACGACGATTTTACCGGTCAACAGCAGGGGGGTCGTCACCGGATATTTGGACAGGGTTGCGCGGATCTCCTCCATGGGCCGGTCGAGGTCGATGGAAACCGCCTTTTCGCCGCCGACCTCGATGTCGGGAAGAAAGCGTGCCGGGTTTGTTTCCAACTTTTCGAGGAAAACACCCTCGCGCGTGATCTTGGCTTTGATGTTGCGGTCCGCGCTGCAGCTGACGCCGACGCCCACGGGACAGGAGGCCCCATGACGCGGCAGCCGGATGACGCGCACGTCAAGGGCGAAGTATTTGCCCCCGAACTGAGCACCGATACCCAGTTCCTGCGATAGTTTCAGGACCGTCGCTTCGAGCTCGACATCCCTGAAGGCATGCCCGGCCGGGCTGCCCGAGGTGGGCAGCGTGTCCAGGTATCCGGCGGAAGCCAATTTGACGGTCTTGAGGTTAAACTCCGCCGAGGTTCCCCCGACGACAAACGCCAGATGGTAGGGCGGACATGCGGCCGTTCCCAGCATCTTCATCTTTTCACGCATGAATGCCAGCAGGGTGTCGGGATTCAACAAGGCTTTGGTTTCCTGAAACAGATAGGATTTGTTGGCCGACCCGCCCCCTTTGGCGATGAAAAGAAAATGGTACGCATCTCCTTTAGTGGCGTACAACTCGATCTGGGCCGGCAGGTTGCACCCGGTGTTCTTCTCCTCGTACATGCTCAAAGGAGCATTCTGGGAATACCTGAGGTTGTTGTTCAAATAGGCGTTGTAAACCCCCTGGGCAAGGGCGGCCTCGTCTTCCTCTCCAGTCCAGACCATCTGGCCTTTCTTGCCCATGATGATGGCCGTCCCGGTATCCTGACACATGGGGAATTCCCCTTTTGCGGCAATGACGGCATTTTTAAGCATTTCAAGCGCCACGAGGCGATCGTTGGCCGAGGCTTCCGGGTCGTCGAAAATGGCGGCAACTTTTTTCAGATGGGCGGGCCGCAACAGGTGGGAAACGTCTCTGAAGGCCTCTTCTGCAAGCAGGGTCAGAGCCCGAGGGGCCACCATTATGACCTCGCGGTATTCGAATGAAGCCGTCGTTACATGGTCCTTACTGACCAGGCGGTACTCGGTTTCATCCTCTCCCAGCGGAAACATTTCCTGATATTGAAATTCGGTCATTTACAAACTCCTATTTACATTAATTCAGCCTGTTGCAGTCGTTGATGGCCGCGAAGGGCCCGGGGCCGTATCAACGCGGCGCTGCCTTGTTTATGATGTCGGATTTGGCGCCTGGAATTTTATTACCCCTGTTACCGGAGCAGCCAAATATCTCTGGCCTGGCCCAAAAAACCAGGATGTCGATACGTCACAT
>JAJDNW010000119.1 GCA_022340465.1 Deltaproteobacteria bacterium
AACCTTGGCGATGACGATGCCGTCGATTCCTTAAACGTCGTCGAACCGGACGAGGCGGATGACGACGTCCTGGACCTCACCGACACCATCGAACTGGATAACCTTGGCGATGACGATGCCGTCGATCTCTTAAACGCCGTCGAACCGGACGAGGCGGATGACAACGTCCTGGACCTCACCGACACCATCGAACTGGACAACCTTGGCGATGACGATGCCGTCGATTCCTTAAACGCCGTCGAACCGGACGAGGCGGATGACGACGTCCTGGACCTCACCGACACCATCGAACTGGACAACCTTGGCGATGACGATGTCGTCGATCTCATGGACACCGTTGAGCCTTCCGAAGAACCGGAGGAAATAATCGATCTCACAGATTCGGCAGACGAAACGCTGGAGGAAACCATCGCCCTGGCGGAAAGTCCGGAAGAGATTCCAGCCGGAACGGATGACATGTCTCTCGATCTGTCGGAATGGGATGGAGAGGAAGCAGAGGAGCGCATAAGCGAGGATGCGCCGGCGGTTTCCATTCCAAGGCCCACGGACGACCAGGAAATCCTGGAACTGATCGATGATATCCAATCGACGCTTGACGAATCGGAAACCGCGGGCCAGGAAACCACCGACCCGCCGTCGCACGATGAAGTCCGGGAAGTGGACGAGGAACCTGCAGAGACCGTCGATGCGCGGGAGGGCCCGTCCGAGCAGACCATCTATCTGGAAAAGGGCGCCCCCATCGACGCTGACGTCATGGCGGAAATCGAAACGGATCTTCTGGACAATCTAGGCATCGACCTGACAACCGAATTGGAACGCAACGTCCTGAGCGATGAAGAAGATGCCGCCTCCGTAGCCCCGGATGCCCCTTTTGAAGCCGCCGACAGTACGTTGGGAGAACGCGTCGAAACGATTGTAGAAAGGGTGCTGCAGGAAAAGCTCGACGAGATCCTCGAAAGGAAAATCGCAGACGCAGTCGCCCGGGAATTAGACAAACGCATGCCTTGAGCTCGAACTAAAATCTTACTTTTGCCCTAAATCGATCATGCGTAACAATTGAAACCCCCACGGATTTCCGGGTTCACCGCACCTGCGGCAAACCCGGAAATCGCTCAATTTAGGCTCTGAACAACACAGTCACGAAATGGCGAAGGTTGAAGCCGCTAACCGATGCTGCTTTTTTCAGCCCTTCAATTTTCGCACTTCGTGATTCTTTTTTTGAAAAATGGAGTGTAGAGACCGATGAGTTCCAATCAGATTGACAAGGGATATGAACCCCACGAAGTGGAAAAAAAATGGTATGCCTACTGGGAAAAGGAGCAGCTGTTCGCTGCCAGCGATGAAAGCGACAAGCCGGGTTATTCCATTGTCATACCGCCCCCCAATGTTACCGGTGTCCTGCACATGGGCCACGCCCTGAACAACACCATGCAGGACATCATGTGCCGCTATCGCCGGTTGAAGGGGGACAACGTCCTCTGGATGCCGGGCACCGATCATGCCGGGATTGCAACCCAGAACGTCGTCGAGAAGAAACTGGCCGCAGAAGGCCTGGACCGGCATCAGGTGGGGCGTGAAAAATTTATCGAAGCCGTGTGGGAATGGCGCCGGGAATACGGCAGCGCGATTATCAACCAGTTGAAACGGCTGGGCGCGTCCTGCGACTGGAAGCGCGAACGCTTTACCATGGATGAAGGCTTGTCCCTGGCCGTGCGCAAGGTTTTCGTCCAGTTGTATGAAGAGGGACTGATTTATCGGGGCCAGTACATCATCAACTGGTGCCACCGCTGCCACACCGCCCTGAGCGATCTCGAAGTGGAGCATGAAGAGATCGACGGGCATCTTTACCACTTCAGATACCCCTTTGCCGACGGCGACGGGCATGTGGTCATCGCCACCACCCGTCCCGAAACCATGCTGGGAGACACGGCCGTTGCAGCCAACCCGGAGGACGAACGCTATGCCGACGTGGAGGGGCGCGCGCTCATCCTGCCCCTCATGGAAAGGGAGATCCCCTTCATCAAGGACCGCTACGTCGACATGTCCTTCGGCACCGGGGCCCTGAAAATAACACCGGCTCACGACCCCAACGACTTCGACATCGGCGTCCGCCACGAGCTGCCCAACATCAAGGTCATCGACGACGACGGCAACATGACGGAGGAAGCGGGACGCTTCGCCGGCATGGACCACTTCGAGTGCCGCAAGGCCGTGGTGGAAGCCATGCAGGCCGAGGGTCTCGTTGAAAAAATCGAGCCGCATCCCCACAGCGTCGGGCACTGCTACCGTTGCAAAACCGTGGTGGAACCCAACCTTTCCCGTCAGTGGTTCGTCAAGGCCAAACCGCTGGCCGAGAAAGCCATAGAGGCCGTGGAGAGCGGCAAAACGCGCATCATTCCCGAGATCTGGGAAAAAACCTATTACGACTGGATGTACAACATCAGGGACTGGTGCATCTCGCGCCAGATCTGGTGGGGCCACCGGATTCCCGCCTGGACCTGCGAGGCCTGCGGTGAGCTGATGGTGCGCATGGAGGCGCCCCATAGGTGCACGGCCTGCGGCGGCAAAGCGCTCGCGCGGGAAACCGACGTGCTCGACACCTGGTTCAGTTCGGCGCTCTGGCCGTTTTCCACCATGGGATGGCCCCAACAGACGCCCCTGTTGAAAACCTTTTACCCGACATCCGTGCTGGTCACCGGTTTCGACATCCTGTTTTTCTGGGTGGCGCGCATGATGATGATGGGCATCCACTTCATGGGAAAAATTCCCTTCAAGGATGTCTACGTGCACGCCCTGGTCCGCGACGAACAGGGCAAAAAGATGAGCAAGTCCAAGGGCAACGTCATCGACCCCCTGAACATCATCGACAAGTACGGAACCGATGCCTTCCGCTTTACCCTGGCGGCATTCGCCGCTCAGGGCCGCGACGTCAAGATGTCCGAAAAGCGGGTCGAGGGGTACCGGCACTTTGTCAACAAACTGTGGAACGCCACCCGCTTTTCCCTGATGCACATCCAGGACGGCGCAACCGGCATCCCCCGGGAGCATATCTCCCTGGCGGACCGCTGGATACTCTCCCGCCTCGGCAAAACCGTGGAAAGTGTGGCCGGAGCCCTGGACGGCTACCGTTTCAACGAAGCCGCCAGTGCGGTCTACAACTTTGTCTGGCACGAGCTGTGCGACTGGTACATAGAAGCCGTAAAGCCGGCACTGTACGGCAAGCTGGGCGACGACAGCCGCGAGGCCACGCTGAGTGTCCTGTGGCGGGCCCTGCGCGACACCCTGGTCGTGCTGCACCCCTTCATGCCCTTTGTCACCGAAGAAATATGGCACAAGCTGCCGGGCACCGAAGGGTCCATCATGAAAGCGGTTTACCCGGCTGACGCCCCGGCGGCGGCTGACCTGGCCGGGGATGCCGACGCGGAAGAGGCCATGCAGCTGGTAATGGAGATCATCACCGGCGTGAGAAACATCCGGGGGGAGATGAACATCGCGCCCTCGCTTTCCCTCAGCGTCTCGCTTCAGACCAGCCGGGAACGCATCCGCCGGACCGTCGAGGCCGAAAGGAACTTAATCGTCGACCTGGCCAATCTGGAAAATCTTTCCGTAGAGGAACCCGGAGAAAAGCCCAGGGCCTCGGCAACCGCCATCCTCGACGGCGCCACCCTGTTCGTTTCTCTCGCGGGCGTCATCGACACCGAGAAGGAATCGGCCCGGCTGAAAAAAGAGATCGCAAAACTGGGCAACGAACTGGCCGGCGTGTCCAAAAAGCTCAACAACGAGAGTTTTCTGAACAAGGCGCCGGCGGACATCGTGGCCAAGGTCAAGGAAAAGCACGACCTGCTGTCGCAGAAGCAGGAAAAGCTGACCGCCAACCTTAACAAATTGGTAGATTTAGGTAAGGACACGTAGTGAAGCGTCGGCGCTTATCCAGAAAGCAGCGGGCAAAGAACCCTGGATTCCCGCCTCCGCGGGAATGACAGATATTTTACGTTAACACTCCTATATCTTTGACATATTTAGTTTCCGGGTTACTGATGAATATGAACCCACTTGTTGACAAACTCATCGACCTGGCTATCGCCGAGGATATCGGCTCCGGCGACATCACCACGGACAGCCTCGTCCAGCCGGAACACACCGGCAGCGCTGTCATTGTCGCCAAGGAGCCACTCATGCTGGCCGGCCTTGGAATCGCGCGGGAGGTGTTCCGCCGCTTCGATGACGAAACGCGGTTCGAGCCCAATCACGGCGAGGGCGACATGGTGGAAGCCGGCCAAATTCTCGTCAAGCTGGAAGGCCGCCTTTCCGCCCTGCTGAAAGGGGAGCGCACGTCGCTCAACTTCCTGCAGCGCATGTCCGGCATCGCCACCCACGTGCGCGCCTACATGGACCTGCTGGGCGACGCCTCCGTGCGGCTGGTGGACACGCGTAAAACCGTCCCCGGCTGGCGGGTTCTGGAAAAATATGCCGTGCGGGTCGGCGGGGCGTCAAACCACCGCATGGGGCTCTTCGACGGCGTGCTGATCAAGGACAACCACATCGCCGCCTGCGGCGGTATCGCCACAGCCATTCGGCGCGCCCGCGAAAGGGTTTCCCACCTGGTGAAGATAGAGATCGAAGTCTCCTCCCTGGAAGAAGTGAGGCAGGCGCTCGAGGCAGGCGCGGACATCATCATGCTGGACAACATGACCACCGACGAGGTGCGGCAGGCCGTGTCCGACATCGGCGGCAAAGCCCTGGTCGAACTGTCGGGTAATGTCACCGTCGAAACGCTGCGTCCCCTGGCCGGAACCGGTGTGGACATCATCTCCATCGGCGCCCTGACGCATGCCGCCCGGGCCGTGGATATCAGCATGGACATCAAATGACGGCCGCCGCGCCGGGCGTCATTTGATGTCTTCAAAGCCTGACGTAACATATCCTAAATTCTAAACAAATACCAAATTGAAGATTCCCCGCAGCAAGCTTAAGGGGAATCTTCACCGTAAGGAATTCTATCAATTATGATACCAAGAAAAATTTTTCAGGGCTAAAGCCCTGGCCTACATTGATAACCGTTTGGTTCTATCCATCTGTTTGCCCGATCATGTTGCGCAGGGTTTTAACCCTGCCAAAGCGGATTGCGACACAGCCTCGAAGGCGAGGATCCAAGGCATATGGCTTACAGCTTTCTGAATCCCCGCCTTCGCGGGGATGACGGAAAAACACTTAGACACGGCAAGTATTTAGTATTGAGCATTTGAAACTGTTTAGCATTTTGATATCAGATATTCGTATTTCCGGTTTGTCCGGGTTGGGTGTTAGGCGCCGGACGTCAGAAGCAGCCGGCCCATTCTCGCAGCTGTAGGCGGAAATCCACCTAAAACTCAAAACCCAAAACCTAAAACGACTTCCTTCCATGATCCCTATTCGCGACACGACGCCATCGAAAAACTACCCCGTTGTCAATACCGCCATCATCGGTTTGAACGTCCTGGTCTATCTTTTCCAGCTTTCCCGGGGAAGCGGACTCGACCGCTTCATATACACCTACGGGCTGGTGCCGGCCAGGTATACCGTTCCCGAAATCGGCGCCTACTTCACCACCGGCCAGCAGGCTCTGGCCCTGATTTCCTTTATGTTTCTGCACGGTGGATTTTTCCACCTGCTGGGAAACATGTGGTCGCTCTACATCTTCGGCGACAATGTCGAAGACCGCCTGGGCCCCGTCCGGTATCTTATCTTCTACCTTTTAGCCGGGATCTTTTCCGGTCTCGTCCACATGCTGTCCGACACCCACTCCATGGTGCCCACCATCGGCGCCAGCGGCGCCATTGCCGGTGTCATGGGGGCCTACTTTATCATGCACCCCAACTCGAAAATCCTGACGCTGATTCCCATTATCTTCATCCCCTGGTTTGTGGAGATCCCCGCATTCATCTTCATCGGCTTCTGGTTTGTCCTGCAGATTCTGAATGCCGCCGGCGGCGGCGGCCAGATCGCCTGGTGGGCTCACATCGGGGGGTTCATTTTCGGTATTCTCTTTTTAAAACTCGCCTTGCGAATGCCCGCCACCGGGATATCGGCCCCGATCAAACGCGTCACCACCAAGAAAAAATCCCACAGGCTTCAGGTCATCCATCCGGCCGGCCCGGCAGACGACGCCGATCTTTACGGGTCGCTGAACATCACGCCCACGGAAGCGTTCCAGGGCTCCTACAAACTGGTGAACATCCCCTGGGGCTTTCACAAACGGATGGTCCGGGTCACGGTCCCGGCAGGCGTTACGGCAGGAAAAACACTGAAATTGAAGGGGCTGGGAAAGCAGATGCCGGACGGCAGCAAGGGAGATCTCTACTTGAAGATCCGCATTGCACAATGATACTTATTTCACTACGAGCTTGTAGGCCGGAACCATCTTGACCGGATAGTAGGAGCGTTTGGACTTGGCGATACCCGGGATGCCCATGTCGCTCTCCTTGTTGATATAGGTGAATCCGTCAAACAGGCGTCGGGCACACTCCCGGTCCAGGTACTGATAAAGCCCCTTCACGCCGGTAAAGGCCTTTTCATATTGCAGCGTAGCCATCTCTTCGGTTAGAGCCGCGGAGACGCCGAAGGCGCTCACCTTGCCGTCGAGCCTGACGACGAGGCCTTTCAGTTCCATCTGATTCAGGTTTTCGATGCTGTTGATGGCCGCCCGCTTTTCGCATGCCAGATCACTGTCTACCGCCCCGTCGCAGCCGTCACGCTCTTCACACCACGCTTCCAGGAATTCCAGGCTTTCCCGGACCAGGCCCGGACCCATCGGCTCCACCCGGACACGTCCCCCGGCAACGAACTCTCTTTCGAACTGGTTGATCAGGTTGCGCTTTTTGGAGTACTTGTTGCCCTTCAACGAGGCCAGAGCCTTTGTTTCGAACACGTAGTCGCTGTAGGAATCGTGCGCCTGAATGTCAAAGTAGCGTTCGAGCTTCTCGCTGCCGTGCCGTTGGATATATGCTTCCGGCACGAACCAGTAGGTGTCGTAGCCCAGCTCGCCGGCCAGTTCGAACAGCTCCCTGGGCTCGTATTCCCGCTGCGGTGAAATGGGCAGAATGAGATGCCGGTGTTGACGCTCCGTGGAAAACTCGGCCGCCACGATCAAGGCGCCGTCCCTCACCATGCCGAAGGGCTGATATTCCTCGTTGCTCCACGCAATGATCGAAGAAAGCGCATAGCCGCACAACATGTAGCGTTGTTTTTTGAAGTAAGGCTTGTATGCCGCGTAATCCGGCGGCACCATGTGTTTGAAATCCATTGTTTACCCTCAGGCTTTTACAGCCTTGGCGTCTACGTCTTGCCGATTTTCACCATGGGCGTCGCTTCCGGCATGACCGCAAACCCGATGCGTTCGTAAAACGGGTGGGATCCCCGTTCGGCAATCAACCCGACCCAGTTGACCCCGTCGCCGTCCAATCGTTCCAGCAACCGCTGGATGATTTCCGTACCGGTGCCCCTGCCCCTAAACGGCTTGGAAACGGCCACGTCCTGAATATAGGCATCGCTGACACCATCACTGATGGCCCGGCCCATGCCCACGATTGTCTGCCCCTCTTTTGCGGCGAGGAAGCAGTGGCTGCCCGCCACGATCCGCCTGACAAGTTCGGCATCGTCGCCGGATGAGATCCACCATCCTTCCAGTTTGTAGAGCGACAGTACCTGCTCGATTTCCACACTGGAGGGGTCGGTTAGAAAGGAAAAACGCATGCCGGAAGCTAGTTCACGAATAGGGCCGAAACTCTGTCCCGCCCACCTTCCTTGGATTTGTAGAGCGCCTTGTCCGCCCTCTGGATAAGTGCGGACACGTCTTCTCCGGGGCTGTATTCGGTCACCCCCAGACTGATGGTAATCGTTTCCGGCGCACTGGATTCAGGTAAGAATTTCTCCATCTTTACCGCTTTGCGGATCCTCTGGGCAACGGTCTGCGCTTCGTTGCCGTCGGTTTCGGGCAGGATTATCGTGAACTCCTCCCCCCCGTATCGATAGGCGGAGTCCATCTTTCGAAGCAGAGGTTTGACGACCTGGCCTATTCTGATCAAAACCTTGTCGCCCTCGAGATGCCCGTGGGAATCATTGTAGTCCTTGAAGTGATCGATGTCCAGGATGAGCAGGGAAAGAGGGTGTTTGTAGCGGTTGGACCGGTCGACTTCCCCCTTGAGCTGGTTGTAAAAATGTCTGGAATTGTACAGCCGGGTCAACCCGTCGGTGATGGAAAGCTTTTTCAGCTTTTCCAGCATATGCACGCGCTCATTGGTGAGTTTTCGCTCCCTCAGCACCCTTTTCAACCGCAAAACCAGCTCTTCGAAACGCACGGGTTTGAAAACGAAATCACTGGCCCCCTTGCTGATGGCCTCTTCATAGGAATAGTCGCCGCTGTAGCCCGTCATCACGATAATATCGATATCGTAGTCATTCTTGATCAGGTCGGTGAGTTGCAGACCATCCATGCCGGGTAGAAGAATATCGGTGATAATCACTTGGATCGGCTTGATTCTCAAAAGCTCCACGGCTTTTTCGGCACTGCTCACCCCAATCGATTTATAACCGTAAATATCGAGAAACTCCTGCATGGCGTCCCGAATTGCGTCGTCATCATCTACGATCAGAATTTCAGCTTCCATAGGATTTTGTCCCGATTGGGATTTTCAGGTCCGGTTCCGTATTGCGATTTTCGATCGGAGTCCCTATAATCCGCCGGTTGACATCTACAAAAAAAAATTGTTAAATGTGTCTTTTTACCGACGGTCGCCGATTTTATATTCCACGCCGTACCGTTCACTATAACGGAAAAGCATCTTCCTTGTAAAGGCAGCAACGCCGCCACAGGCGCGCCAGCCTCGACAACCGCTCAAATCAGGAAGAATTAACGCTTCAACATAGATGGAAAGGCATTACATGTCAACCGGCTTTTACCTGAAAATGAATGCTTCCGGTAGGAATCGGGATCGATGTGTATGCATTTCAATGAACTGAATTCACCTGAAATACCAACATGCAAAACATACGAAATTTTAGCATAATCGCCCACATCGATCATGGCAAATCGACGCTTTCGGACCGTTTGATCCAATTCGCGAACATCATTTCCGACCGTGATTTCAAGGATCAGATCCTGGACAGCATGGAGATCGAAAGGGAGCGCGGCATCACCATCAAAAGTCAGACAGTGTGCCTGCCGTACACATCCAAAGACGGCAGCACCTATTTCCTGAACCTGATCGACACGCCGGGGCACGTGGATTTCACCTACGAGGTTTCCCGTGCGCTCGCCTCGTGCGAGGGGGCCCTTCTGCTGGTGGATGCCAGCCAGGGGGTGGAGGCGCAGACACTGGCCAACCTTTACCTGGCGCTCGAGCACGATCTCGAGATCATGCCGGTCATAAACAAGATCGACCTGCCCTCGGCAGACGTGGACCGGGTCAAAAAACAGATAGAGGAAGACCTGGGGCTCGATGCGGAGACCGCCATTCTTGCCTCCGCCAAAGAGGGACTGGGTATCGAAGAAGTCCTTGAGGGAATCGTCAGCCAACTACCCCCGCCATCCGGCGATGAACTGGCGCCCCTCAAAGGCCTCATCTTCGATTCACATTACGACCCGTTCCGGGGAACCATTGTACACTTCAGGGTGATGCAGGGGACCCTCAAACGCGGCGACAGAATCAAATTCATGTCCAACGACGCCGTCTACAAGGTGGAGGAGGTCGGCATTTTCCAGATCGTCCGGGTGCCGAAAGATACGCTCACCGCCGGGCAGGTGGGATACATGATTGCCGGCATCAAGACCGTCAGCGACACGCGCTGCGGTGACACCATCACCCTTAGGGACAATCCCTGCGATGCCCCCTTGCCGGGCTTCAAGGAAGCCAAACCCGTCGTGTTCTCCTCCATTTACCCGGTCGCCTCGGACGGCTACGAGGACCTGGTGACGGCCCTGGAAAAACTGAAGCTGAACGACGCCTCGCTCATTTATGAAAAGGACTCCTCGGTGGCCCTGGGCTTCGGCTTCCGCTGCGGATTTCTGGGTCTGCTCCACCTCGAGGTCGTCCAGGAAAGGCTCGAACGCGAATACGATCTCTCGCTCATTCTGACGGCCCCGTCGGTGCGCTATATCCTCATGATGAACGACGGATCCGAGGAGGTCATCGACAACCCCGCCCTCTACCCGGACCCGACGTTGATCGAAAAAACAAGAGAGCCTTTCATCAGGGCGGCCATTATCACCCCGGACCGCTACATGGGTGTGGTCATGAAACTCTGCCTGGACAGGCGGGGCATCAATAAAAACTATCAGTACCTGACCAACAACCGCCTGGAAATGATTTTCGAACTGCCGCTCGCGGAAGTGATCTACGACTTTTACGACAAGTTGAAAACGGTCACCCAGGGCTACGGCTCCTTCGACTACGACCTTCTGGACTACCGCGACACCGACATGGTCAAGCTGGACATCCTGATCAACGGCGAACGGGTGGACGCCCTCTCGCAACTCGTTCACCGGGACAGGGCCGTGGAGCGGGCCAGGCACGCCTGCGAAAAACTGAGGGAAGAAATACCCCGGCAGATGTTTAAAATCGCGATTCAGGGGGCCATCGGCGGCAAAATCATCGCCCGCGAAACGGTCTCTCCCTTCAGAAAGGACGTTACCGCCAAGTGCTACGGGGGCGACATCACGCGCAAGCGCAAACTGCTCGAGAAACAGAAAAAGGGTAAAAAGCGCATGAAAATGGTGGGCAAGGTCATGATTCCCCAGTCGGC
>JAJDNW010000120.1 GCA_022340465.1 Deltaproteobacteria bacterium
CAAGTGGAATATTAATATCACGATACACACTTTCTTAAAAGAAAAATCACAGGCAGTGGGCAATGGGGCAAATGGCGCAATTGAGTCATTTGCCCCAGCCTTTTGTGTAAAATAACCATTCCAGGCCAGCACTAAGAAACCGGGAAGGCCTCAGAAATCAGAAATCAGCGGTCGGGAACCTGAAGCCTGGAGCAAGGGCAACGGAACCGCAAAAGACACCAAGAATATTTTTTCCACCAAGGATTATTTTAAACCATCATGCCATTGCATGGCAAAATTATTATGTAACCCTGTGTTCTCTGTGTCCCGAATGAACGCAGTGAACGGGTGGCGAAAGAGAGTATTTAAAAAAAACATTGTATTGGCCTCTTTTTTGCAATAGACATTGTCATCAATACCGATGACTGGAGAGTGCAAACCATGCTCACAAAATCGAAACAGCGACTGATATGAATAAATTCATCGATTACTACGACCTTCTGCTCGTCAGCCAGGATGCGGACAACGAAATCGTCGAGCGCGTTTTCAGGGTCATGGCCAAACGATACCACCCCGACAACGCCGACACCAATGACCGTGAAAAATTCGATCTGATTTTAGAAGCGTACGAAACACTCTCCGATCCTGTGAAAAGGGCTGCCTACGATGCAGGGTATGAACACCAAAAAGCCGAACAGTGGCGGAGCCTTTATCAGGAGTCGGCCGCTTCGAAAGGTATCGAAGACGACTCTCAGATTCGTTTCGGAATACTGTCGATCCTTTATCAGGAAAGAAAGCGCAGCCCCTCCGAGCCCGGTGTGGGTCAGTGGCAGCTGGAAAAAATCATTGGGTTGCCGGAAAAAACGCTGGAATTTCACATCTGGTATCTGAGAGGAAAAGATTGGATCGAACGCTTAGAGAGCGGCATGCTGGCCATAACACCTGACGGCGTGGACGCTTTTGAAAACTCCGAGTTTCACATGGGAAGGGACCGGATGCTGCCGGCACCGGAATCCCGCGAAGGCAATAACACCTGAAACCTAACAACTAAACCGAAGGAGGTGATGGTATGACGTGGCTGACACCCTTGCTGCTGGTAGTCATCATTCTGGAACTGGGGATGATTTATGTGAAGCTTCCGGAAAAAGACTGATACCTGATTTAGGTAACAGGAACCTCAAACCGGGGTAAGGGGCGGGTTGAAACGGAGCCGCCCCTTACCCCGAATTTTTTTCAGGCCCGGGGCCAAGAGCGATTTAACCACCCGCTGCGCTCGAGCCACAGAGGGTGCAGAGAATAATTTTACCCTGCGGGGCTTGCAAGAGGTTGGACGCGTAGCGCAAGTGCTTAATTTAACGACAAAGGCACGAAGGACACAAAGAATATTTTTTCCACCAGGGATTCTTTTAAAACATCATGCCATTGCATGGCAAAATTAATAGGTAACTCCGTGCTCTCTGTGTCCCGAGTGAACACAGTGAACGGGTGGTGAAATATGTTCACTCACCTACCCGCCTACCAAAGCTGGTATCTTCGCCTTAACGCCAAATCACCCAAAGGTCCTGCCGAAAAAGCCGGTGACATATAGATACAAGAGCAGCACGCCCAGAATGCCGAGGATCATACCGGTCCACTTTTTCATCCAGAACCCCAGAACAGCGACCACCACCCCACCGAGTGTAAAATAAAGCAGCAGTCCCTGGGGGTCGCCCTGGAAGGACAAGGCGAAGTTTTGAAATGAAAGGATGATGTATTCGATCATTTGAGTTCTCCAAATTTCCACTTCCCCCGGCGGGTGTTCATTGTCAAGGCCTTCTCCAAACTTTCCAGAAAAACGTGCCTGGGCACCTCCCGCGCTCCGAACCGGACCAGGTGTTCGGTGGTCACCTGGCAGTCGATCAGCCTGAAAGACCAGGCGGCGAGCTGCCGGGCCAGATAAACGAGGGCCACCTTGGAGGCGTTGCTGCGCCGCGTGAACATGGATTCGCCGAAAAAGGCCCCTCCCAGGGAAACCCCGTACAGGCCGCCGGCCAGCTCATCGCCGTACCAGGCTTCGACGGAATGGGCGTATCCCTCTGCATGCAGGCGGCAATAAGCCCCGATCATCTCTTCCACGATCCAGGTCGGATCACCGGTTTCCACCCTCACCCGGGCACAGGACCGGATCACCGCCTCGAAGGCACGGTCCATGGTCACCCGAAACGTCGCCTTGTTGATGACCCTTTTCAAGGATTTGGACACGCTGATCCGTTCGGGCGGTAAAACCAGGCGGGGGTCCGGGCTCCACCACAAAATGGGTTCAGCCTCGCCATACCAGGGGAATATGCCATGGCGATAGGCCAGCAGCAGGCGTTCGACGCTCAGATCACCGCCCACCGCCAGGAGGCCGCTTTCGGATGCCAGGTGGGGCGGCGGAAAAACAAGTTCATCCGAAAGGAGAAATACGGGCATGGCAATGCAGCCTCACTCCAACGTAATACCTAACCCGGATAAACCGGAAATACTAATATCTAATATCGAAATGCTAAACAATTTCAAATGAGCCAATACCAAACAGTTGCACCGACTGGATGTTTTTTCGTCATTCCCGCGAAGGAGCCTGTGAAGTAATTCGTCATCCCGGCCAAGCGAAGCGGAGCGCGAGCCGGGATCCAGAAAGCTATTAGCCATTAACGCGGGGCGCGCCGTATACCGTGCACCGTATACCGTTTTAATAACCCCAAGGTTGCATAAACAACATGGCAGAGAATATATGGTGAATTAGAATTGCGATTATTGAAAACGCAGCACCGGCTTGCCCTTTTTGATCTCCACCAGGACACTGCCGCCTTTTTCCAGCCTGCCGAAAAGAATTTCATCCGACAGCTTATCCTTCACCTCGGTTTGCAGCAGCCGGGACAGCGGACGCGCACCGTACCGGGGGTCGTGGCCTTTCTCCGCCAGCCACCCGCGCGCCTTGTCGGTAAGGGCTATTTCCACCTTTTTGGGCTGCAGTTGCTCGTTGAGTTCGCGGACGAACTTGTCGACGATCATTTCCATGATCTCCACCGTCAACGGGTTGAAGTTGATGATGCCGTCGAGACGGTTCCTGAACTCGGGGCTGAAGAGTTTTTCGATGGCCTGCTTTCCCTTGAAGGCCGTGTCTTTCCCGGGATCCCCGAAGCCAATCGTCTGCGAGCTCATTTCCCGCGTGCCTGCATTGGAGGTCATCATCACCATCACGTTGCGGAAATCGGCCTGTTTGCCGTTGTTGTCGGTCAGGGTGGCGTGGTCCATCACCTGCAGGAGGATGTTGAACAGATCCTCATGGGCCTTTTCGATTTCATCGAGCAGCAGGACACAGTGGGGGTGCTTGCGGACGCCGTCGGTGAGCAGGCCGCCCTGCTCGAAGCCAATATATCCCGGCGGGGCTCCGATGAGGCGGGCCACGGCGTGTTTTTCCATGTACTCGCTCATGTCGAAGCGCAGGAATTTAACGCCCAGGTTTTTGGCCACCTGCAGGGCGACCTCGGTTTTTCCCACCCCGGTGGGTCCGGTGAAAAGGAAGGATCCGATGGGGTGCCCGGGAACGCCCAGGCCCGCCCGGGACCGTTTAATGGACGTCACCAGCGAAGAAAGCGCCTCATCCTGCCCGTAAACCACCTGACCGAGGCGGTCCTCCAGGGAAGCCAGTTTCGACCTGTCCGAGGTGGAAACGCTCTGGGTTGGTATTCTGGCCATCTTGGCCACAATTTTTTCGATGTCGGCCGGGTTGATCTGCGTGCGGGTAACCGCTCCGGTCAGTCTCACAAAGGCGCCGGCCTCGTCGATGACGTCGATGGCCTTGTCCGGCAGGTAGCGGTCGTTGAGATATTTCGCCGACAGGTCCACAGCCGACTTGAGCGAGGCATCGGTGTAGCGGATGTTGTGATGGGCTTCATAGCGATCCCTGAGTCCCTTCAGGATTTTCACGGTTTCACCGCTGGTCGGTTCGGACACCTCGATCTTTTCGAACCGCCTGGAAAAGGCCCGGTCCTTTTCAAAGTGGTGCTTGTACTCCTCAAACGTGGTCGAACCGATGCAGCGCAGATCCCCCCTGCCCAAAACCGGCTTGAGGATGTTCGAGGCGTCCATGGAACCGGAGCTGGTGGCGCCCGCCCCCACGATGGTGTGAATTTCGTCGATGAATAGAATGGCGTCCTTCACCTTCTTCAGCCGGCTGATAACCGCTTTGAGCCGCTGTTCGAAATCCCCGCGGAATTTGGTGCCCGCCAAAAGCGCTCCCAGATCGAGGGCGTAAATTTTTACGTCCTTTAAAATGTCCGGCACCTGGCCTGACTGTATTCGCTGGACCAGCCCCTCTGCCAGGGCCGTCTTCCCCACCCCCGGGTCGCCCACAAAGACGGGGTTGTTCTTCCGCCGGCGGCAAAGCACCTGCATGGTGCGTTCGATCTCCATCTCCCTTCCTATGAGCGGGTCGAGTTTGCCCCTGGCCGCCTGATCGATCAGATCGATGGCGTACGCCTCCAGGGGATCCGTTTTGCGCTTGGAACCGTCCTTCGGCCTTTTCTGGGCGGCGTCTTCCCCGCCGTCGCTTTGCGGGGCGGGAAATGCGTGAGAAATGTAGGTGAGCACGTCGAGGCGGCTGATGCCCTCGGACTTCAGGTAGCTTTCGGCATGAGACTCCTTTTCCTGGAATATGGAAGCCATGATGTCCCCGATGGCCACCTCCTGCTTTTCGGCCGAGCGGGCGTGATTGACGGCACGCTGGATGACGCGCTGAAAACCGATGGTTTGCTGCAGCACGTACTCGTTCTCTTCGGGTATGCTTTCCACGCGTTCTTGAAAAAATTGTTCCAGCAGCCTTTTCAGATTTTCGACACTGCCGCCGCAGTTTTCGATAATATCGACGCCGGTCTCGTCGTGCAGCAGGGCAAAAAGCACGTGTTCGACGGAAACATATTCGTGCCGTCGCTTTTTGGCCTCCTTCACGGCGAATCCCAAAGTCTCGGAGAGTTCTTTGCTGATCATGGGTTTATTCCCTTTCCATTGTACACTTGAGTGGATATCCGTTTTCACGCGCCAGGCTCTCGACGGTATTCACCTTGGTTTCGGCTATTTCATAGGGATACACCCCGCAAAGGCCGACCCCCTTCCGGTGAATGTTGAGCATGATGCGCGTCGATTCATCTACCGTTTTGTTGAACACGGCCATCAGGATCTCCACCACGAACTGCATGGTTGTGTAATCGTCATTGTGCAACAGGACACGATAGAGCGGCGGTTCCTCGACATCCTCACGAGTTTCGCCCTCAACCTCCTCCATGCTGTCCGGTTTGTCGATCGGTTCCATTGAAAATATGTCCTAACTCGAAAATCAGGTATGACCATGTTGACCATTCTCAACATTTGGAACGCTCAGCTTTGGTCCAACCTAAGTCGAGCGATTGCTAACATTTGAAACACTCAATTTAGATTAAATCCTAAGTTGAGCGATTTTCGGGTTTGCCGCAGATGCAAGGAAAATGTCTTTTCGCTATAGTGGTCTATGCGTGATGACATTTGACACCGCAGGTGCGGTGAACCCGGAAATCCGGGAGGGTTACAAATTTTAAGAATTCAAACAGATATAATCCATTGAAGTTATTTTTATTTTTATCATTTTTAAAATTTGTAACGCTCAACTTAGGTAAATATAAGCACCCGATACAGGCTTTGTAAAGAGGCAAGGGTAGCCGGAAAGCCGCAACCTGCAGCGTGATATGTAATTGAAAAAATAAAACCAATCACGAAAGCACGAAAATTTTCATGGTCTTTTTCGTATTTTTGGGCTTTCGTGTTTTCGTGATAAATGATCTTTATCTTTTCCGGTTTACCCGGGTTAGGAGATTTCAATCAGTTCGGCATCCACCTGTTCGCCGTCAAGCTTCAAAATCGCCAGGCTGACCGGGCGATTTGTTCGCCTGGGGCCCGCGCTGCCCGGATTCAGCATCAGGAGACCGTTGCGTCTTTCCAGATGCGGCTTGTGGGTGTGGCCGAAGATGACCACCTGGACGTCGCCGTCATCCGGGTTGACATCGATCCGGGCAGGGTCGTGCACCATATAGATGCGCCTTTTCCCGAGCCGCACATCCCGCGACGCGGGAATCCCCGTGAGCCAGGTGCCGTAGTCCATGTTGCCCCTCACCGCCAGAACCGGTGCGATCAGCTGCAATTCTACTAGAATATCGTCCCCACCGATGTCACCGGCGTGCAGGATCAGGTCGACGCCTTCAAAACATTCGTGAACCTCCGCCCGCAGCAAGCCGTGGGTGTCGGATATCACACCCACCCGCCACGAAGCCTTGTCTTGTTTTATGGTATCCATATCGCCTTTCGACGCGGATTACACTGATTCCACGGATTAATTTAAGCCCTTCCGGGGGACGCGTACGTATGCACCCGTCTCCCCCTGAAAGCCGTCTTTGAATGGCTCCCTGTCAGGATCCAAGGAATGAGCTCATAACTGATAGCTCATGGCCTGCTATCAGCTATGACCTATGAGCTTTTTACCCTTGGACCCTCCTATTCAAATGGACACGTTGATCGCCTCTCATCAGTCATCAATACGGATGAATCCCAATGCTATCATCTTCCGCAGCACTTCTTGTACTTCTTACCGCTGCCGCACGGACAGGGCTCGTTGCGGCCCACTTTTTTTTGCGACCGTTTGACCGGCTTCTTTTTGGGCTTTTCACCCTCCCCTCCCGAAAAAATCAGGTTCTGCTCTTTCGGTTTGTGAAGGTCCTCGAGTTCATCCGGCTCGGCCAGCTGTATGCGGAAAAGAATGGACAGGGTTTCCTCCTGGATACGCGCGATCATATCCTGGAACATTTCAAACCCCTCTTTCTTGTAGATGAGCAGCGGATTCTGCTGCGCGTACCCCCTCAGCCCGATACCTTCCTTCAGGTGGTCCATGCTGAGCAGATGATCCTTCCAGAGATTGTCCACGGTCTGCAGCATGATATAACGCTCCAGATTTCTGAACTCCGCGGCTCCGATCATTTTTTCCTTTTCCCTGTATGCCTCGATGGCCGCCTCGCCGATCATCTGGGCCAGGCCCTCACGCGTCAAACCGTCCAGTGTGTCTTCGTCTATTTCACCCAACCGCAGGTTGAACTGGTTGAACGTGGCTTCGTCGATGCCTTTGAAATCCCACTCTTCGGGCAGGGCGCGCTCGTCCGCAAAGAGGCCGGCGATCTCCTCGGCCCGGTCGAAAATGATCTCCTCTATGTATTCCTGCAGGCTTTTGCCGTCGAGGGCTTCGCGTCGCTGTTTGTAGATCACCTCCCGCTGCTGGTTCATCACATCGTCGTACTCCAGCAGCTGCTTGCGGATGTCGAAGTTGTGCCCCTCCACCTTGGCCTGCGCATTTTCGATGGCCCGGCTGATAAGATTGTGTTCGATGGGCTCCCCCTCCTCCATGCCCAGTTTCTCCATGATGCCGGTAATGCGTTCGCCGCCGAAAATACGCAGCAGGTCGTCCTCCAGGGACAAAAAGAAGCGTGACGATCCCGGGTCGCCCTGCCGGCCGGAACGTCCGCGCAGCTGATTGTCGATGCGGCGGCTCTCGTGCCGTTCCGTGCCCAGGATGTGCAGGCCGCCCAGTCCGGTGACCCCCTCGCCCAAAACGATGTCGGTCCCCCGGCCGGCCATGTTGGTGGAAATGGTCACGGCCCCCTTTTGGCCGGCCATGGCGATGATTTCCGCCTCCTTTTCATGGTTTTTGGCGTTGAGCACTTCGTGCTGAATGCCCCGCTTTTTCAGCTTCTTGCTCAACTCTTCCGAAATGTCGATCGAGATGGTGCCCACGAGCACCGGCTGCCCCTTGGTATTCAATTCGACGATTTCGTCCATGACCGCCTCGAACTTCTCCCGGCGGGTCTTGTAGATCACATCCGGGAAGTCTTTGCGGACCATGGGCTTGTTGGTGGGGATCACCGTCACGTCGAGGTCGTATATTTTTTTGAACTCTGCCGCTTCCGTGTCGGCCGTGCCCGTCATGCCGGCCAGCTTTTCGTACATCCGAAAATAGTTCTGAAAGGTGATCGTGGCCAGGGTCTGGTTTTCATTTTCGATTTTTACGTTTTCTTTGGCCTCGAGCGCCTGGTGCAGCCCCTCGCTGTAGCGGCGCCCGGGCATGAGACGCCCGGTGAATTCGTCCACGATGATCACTTCGCCGTTTTTGACGATGTAATCCACGTCGCGTTTGAAAAGGGCGTGCGCCTTGAGGGCCTGATTGATGTGGTGCAGGAGCTCGATGTACTTGGGGTCGTAAATATTTTCCACCTGGAGAATCTGCTCGGCATGGGCCACCCCCTCTTCCGTGAGGGTCGCGGTGCGCGCTTTTTCGTCAATGGCATAGTCGACATCCTTCTTGAGGCTGGGGATGATGCGGTTGACCTGGTAGTACAGCTGGGTGGACTTTTCCGCCGGGCCGGAAATGATCAGCGGCGTGCGGGCCTCGTCCACCAGAATGGAGTCCACCTCGTCCACAATGGCGTAATTGAGCATGGGCTGGACCAGCGAATTGCGGTCGAACTTCATGTTGTCGCGCAGATAGTCGAACCCGAACTCGTTGTTGGTGCCGTAGGTGATATCCGATCCGTAGGCGGCCTTGCGCTCGGCGTCGTCCAGTCCGTGGAGGATCGTCCCCACGGAAAGCCCCAGAAAATTGAAGATCTGTCCCATCCATTCCGTGTCACGCCTGGCAAGGTAGTCGTTCACGGTAATAATATGGACGCCCTTGCGGGTAAGGGCGTTGAGATACGCCGGCAGCGTGGCTACCAGGGTTTTGCCTTCACCGGTCTTCATCTCGGCGATGGACCCCTTGTGCAGCACCATCCCCCCCACCATCTGAACATCGAAGTGGCGCATCCCCAGCGTTCGCAAGGAGGCCTCCCTTACGGTGGCAAACGCCTCAGGCAACAGGTCGTCCAGCAGCTCCCCCTTTTCCAGTCTTTCCCGAAAAACTACGGTCTGTTTTTTGAGAGCCGCATCGTCCAGGGACTTGATTTCGGGTTCCAGCGCGTTGATTCTTTCGACAACGGGCTGGATCTTTTTCAGTTCGCGTTCGTTTTTGCTCCCGAACACCTTGGTCAGCATGTCCATCAACATGGGCATCAATCCCCTTTATCCATCATGTTCGTTAATACTGTGTTGCAACTATAGAGCCTATGTAGAGCGCTCAGATTTATGTATACAAGTCAAAGAAATCTAATACATTTTATGACCATTCTCAACCTATAATAAAATCGCATGATTGTCCGAATTCACCTGTTGGCGTCAATATATGGCTAAATTGTGCGATATGGTTTAATTTCAGCAGATAGCATGGTAAGAGTCAACATCATGAAAACAACCGATCCCTTAACGTCTCGGTTCAACCGCATACAAAAGATAAGATCACATTTGGTTAAAGCATACGAAAAGCGATTAGCCGTCTGCCAGTGTCCGTGTATATCTGCGGTGAAAGAAAAAATTGAACGTAACCGCATAGCAAAACTGAGGCCTTCAGCCTAGCTGAAGGATTAAGAGCGTATTTCAAGTGCCCCGTCTGGGGGGGCTTACGTCAAAAAAATGGAGGCAGCAATGCACATTGACGGCACAACCGAACTATACGGCATCATGGGGGATCCGGTCTCCCACAGCCTGAGCCCGGCCATGCACAACGCCGCCTTCGAGGCCTGCGGCCTGAACAAGGTTTATGTGCCCTTTGAGGTCAAGGACGTTCCCCATGCCATGGACGGACTGCGGGCCCTGGGTGTCGGCGGCGTCAGTGTCACCATTCCCCACAAGCAGGCGGTCATGGCCCACCTGGATGCCATCGATCCGGTGGCGGAAAAAATCGGGGCGGTCAATACGCTGCTGATCGAAGGCGGTCATATCCAGGGCTACAATACCGATTGGCTTGGCGCCAATCAGGCCCTGGAAACGATCGTCGATATTGCGGGTTCGAGGGTGCTGGTGGTCGGGGCCGGCGGGTCTGCCAGGGCCATCGGTTTCGGCCTCATCGAAAAAGGGGCCACCGTGATTATCGCCAACAGGACGCTGGCCAAGGGTAAGGCGCTTGCAAAAGACCTGAAATGCGAGTGTTACCCCTTGAGCGACCTGAGGCATTTGGAAGTGGATGCCCTGGTGAACACCACGTCCGTCGGCATGACACCGAAGATCGACGCGACACCGGTGCCCCGAGAGGTGCTGGCGCATATACCGGCCGTCATGGACATCGTGTACGCACCTGCGGAAACCCGGCTTCTGCGCGAGGCCAAACAGGCCGGATGCAAAACGGTGAAGGGGGCCTACATGCTTCTCTAACAGGGCGTGGCCCAGTTCGAATTGTGGACCAAACGCAAGGCACCGGTCGATGTCATGCGAAAAATTCTGTTCGCCCGACTGAATGCCGTATAGCAAGGGATACCGACCATTTCGCAAAATGAAATGCAAAACAATCGTCAGCGTGTTCGGTTTTACACTGGTGCTTCTTTACGGACGGCAACCCTTGAAACAGAGATGAGCTCATAGCTGACAGGTCATAGCTCATGGCACGCTATCGGCTATGAGCTATGACCAATGCGCTCTTTTAGCCTTGTCCCCTGGTATCCTCGGCCCCTCGGGTCCTTGTTAGGTAACCGCTCAAAGACGGTTTCAGGTGGGGATGGATGCAAAAGTACGCGTCCCCCGGAAGGGCCAAATCCTAACCTCAACCTTGCAAAAGCAAGGGTTATGCTAGATTCTTGCTGGCCTTGAATGTTATGGCATCTCTGCCTTTAATCTTGATCTGCTCACCTGTCTGAGGATTTCTTCCCTTACGCGTTTTCCGATAGACTTTCTTGAAGGTTCCAAAACCGAAAACGGTTACCTTGCTGCCACGCTTTTTCAGGCCGCTCTTGATTCCATCGATGAATGCATCGTAGGCCTTGGTTGCCGCCGCTTTTGATATATCGGCATCCTTTGCAATTTTTTCAATCATTTCAGCTTTTGTCATCCTCCCCTCCTTTTTAGTTAAAAGTGATTCATGAAGTTTCCCCTGCCGGTACACACCATAACCAGAACACTTATCTGCAAGATCGGGATATGTCAAGAATTGAAGATTCTTGCAGCATGTTTTATTATCTGGCTCAATTTCTCTTTCACATTAAATTTATAGTTTTTTAGGGACAGGCACTTTATGTTTTTTCCAACTATCTTCGCTCTAAAAAAAGCTTTTCAGCCTCCATGTCCGTTCGACCTGATAGAACAAGTGCCGCCAAAGACGTGTGGTAGTTAGTTTATGGTGGGATTCAACCGTGCGGGCGCATTCCAGCCTCTCAATCAACTGAAAAGCGCTGGATTGGAAGAAGTTGCCTGCTCAGATTAATTCCGAAAGCCGTTTCAGGGAGTAGATCCCCGAAAGACCCTGGATCGGTTTGGGTACTTTCTCGTTTTTCGACTGAAAATGATGCTTGAACTGCTGGTAGTGTCTGGTTACGAACTCCCTGGATCCGATGATGCCCGAG
>JAJDNW010000121.1 GCA_022340465.1 Deltaproteobacteria bacterium
TTTAACCGGTATCAGGTCGAGCAGCAGCTGCCTTCCGTGCTGCAACTCGAGCAGGCACCTGCGCCGAAATCGACGCCGCAGTCGAGCTTGAACCCGTACATCGAGAAATCCACCTTGATTGGTTTCACCTTCTCGAGAAACGCTTTGTCTACAATGTATTTATACCCTTCGACTTCGTAAACTTCATCCGTATCTTTTGGCTTGTCCAAAGCCATAGCAAGGCCCGGGCCGCCTCACCCGCCTTCATTCAGGAAAATCCGGATCGGCGAGACTTCCTTTCCCTTGAAATATTCCGCAATCTGTTCGGTTGCCGCCGCTGTTACCTCGACCATAATATCCTCCTTAGGTGTATTGTATGCTTGTCCGAAATTTTTTTCTGTGGATCATATACTGCAGGAAAACCTATTCACGGGAACAGGGTTTGTCAACTCAAAAGGCCAAAATATGCCTTGGGTTTCATTATGTTCGGCTATGCCGACAGGTGTCTCTGAAATTGGCGGAGGTATTCATCGTAGACGGGTTTTGAAAACAGCACGAAGTAAATTTCTTCTATCCCACTGTTATTGATAATAAAATCATACGATGCTTTCAGGGCGATTGCGGCCGCCAGGTCGACGGGATACCCGTAAACCCCACAGCTGATGGCCGGGAAGGCGACGGACGCCAGGTGGTGCCGTAGGGCGATCTCGAGGCAGTTGCGGTAACAGTTTCGCAGCACCCGGCCGTCGGCTGCGGAACCGCTGTAGACCGGCCCGACCGTGTGGATCACGTGCCGCGCCGGCAGATGGTATCCCCGGGTTATTCTGGCTTCGCCCGGCGGGCAGCCGCCTATTTCCCGGCACTCGGCCAACAGTTCCGGCCCCGCGGCTCTGTGAATGGCGCCGTCCACCCCTCCGCCCCCTAAAAGCGTGCTGTTGGCCGCATTGACGATGGCATCCACATCGAGCCTGGTGATGTCGTCCTGCAGGATGCTGAATTTAGACAATATGTTTCCGCCCATGGCGAATCCTGTGCGTGTTGTTTGCACTTCGTGCGTCACTTGGCCTTCGGCCGTTATTTACCCTTCGGGTGTGAGTTACGCTTCGCGTGAGATTTATTGTCGCTTTTAGCAGAAAGCGATTAACGACAATGAATTGCAGCGAAGCAAATTACGGCAAAGCCAAATTATCATCAATACCGCGCGTTAGCGCACGTATTAGCCGGAGGCCTAATGACAGCGAAGCGAATGAAGACCGTGTTACAGATCGTAGAGCGTTTCGTCACGCGTCGGTTCGGGCCTTTTGACGGCGGCACCCCTGCCGCCGGCGTTCGCTGCGACAAAGGGGTCTTCACTTTCCAAAAGGTCGCCCATTTCAGCCTCCACCTGTTCGGGGTCTTCCCCTTTTTCCATGCGTTCCAGCGCTTCGCTCATGCCGGGCCCCAGCTTCAAACCGGTCATATCGGTCAATTTGCGCATGAGATTGGCGGCCTGGCGGGGGTCGTCCTCATCGATGTGGTCGACCTCCCGGGACAGAACGTCCATGGCTTTTTCCATCCGGCTTTCGTCTATGGGCAGGTCGTCCATGTCGCCGCCTTCCGTTGCCTTTCCGGTAAAGGCGAACATGGAAACCTGGCGGGTCAGTTTTCTCTTGCCGCATCGGGGGCAAAGCGGCCGTTTTTTGGTATCGACGGTTTTGGAAAAGAAATTGAAAATCGTGTTGCAGTCTTGGCAGAAAAATTCGTAGATCGGCATCGTCCCATTCATCCTTCTACGGGGGTTTCAGGTTGAAGCCCTGCTTGGGGGCGCATTCCCCGCCGTTTCCCGGAGGGCGGCCCGCGCCTCCGAAAAACGGCGGGATCAAAAGGATGTCGCCATTATATTACGGACCTATAACCAATAACAAGGTAAAAGCCTGCCGGCCGGGGCGGTATTATTCCCCGGCAATCGTTGTGCCTTGTTTTGGGTTATAGATTCGTTATATTTTTACAGCGGTCACTTGTCAACGCCGGCTCTCAAAACATGCTCGCGTTGACGATCATGTGGCAGGCGATGCCGGCCAGGTAGCCCAGGATGATGACCGGCGTCCACTTCAAGTGAAAGCCGAAGGTATAGGTCCCGCGGGCGGCCCCCATCAGGGCGACGCCGGCGGCCGAACCCACGGCCAGGATGCTGCCGCCGGTCCCGGCTGTCAGGTCGCCAGCAGCCACTGGCCGACGGGCATGGGCGGGTCCATGGTCAACACGGCGAACATCACCGGGATGTTGTCGATAATGGCCGGAAGCACGGCCACCATCGTATTGGCCAGCGTGGCTCCCAGAACCGTGTAGAGGTAGTTGGAAAGCAGCCCCAGGTAGCCGAACTGCGACAGCCCGCCGCAAATTTTATCAGCGTGCCGCGTATTGGTTTTCATGCTTTCCGGAAATGGGAAAAGGGGACGTATATTAAGGCCGGTTGTCGATGCCAAATAAAACGTGGTTCGGGCCAGATTCTTCTGGACAGTCCGTGAAAGTTTGTGCTAGATCGCGCACGACCATTAATTAAACTTAGGTTAAAATATGTTTGAAAAGGAGACAATATCATGGAGAGATCGCTATCCATCATCAAGCCCGACGGCGTCAAACGCGGTTTGATCGGCGAGGTGGTAAAACGGTTGGAGGCAAACGGCATTAAGATCGTGGCCATGAAAATGGTTTACATGACGAAAGCGCAGGCAAAGGGATTCTACGCCGTGCATAGGGAACGCCCCTTTTTCGGCAGCCTGACGGATTTCATGTCTTCCGGTCCGGCGGTAGTCATGGTGCTGGAGGGCGAGGATGTGATTGCACGCTACCGCAAGCTGATGGGCGCCACCAATTTCAAGGAAGCGGAAGAGGGCACCATCCGCAGGGATTTTGCCACGGACATAGAAAAGAACGTCGTGCACGGCTCGGATGCACCGGAGACCGCGGCATTCGAAATCGGCTATTTTTTCAACAGCTTCGAAATCGTGTCATAAAAAGGGAAAATTTTTCATCACGAAAGCACGAAAAGCTTGAGGATAATGGTCAAATGCCCGCAACCTAAGCTTAAAGAAGACCTTGGGTCTTTTCGTGGTTTGTCTCTTTCGTGATTGATTTATTCGAAGGGCTTTTTCATATCTGACATCGGGAGAAGCGATCTGCGTCCTATTGAGTTCATGTCGGCGGTAAATCTGGAAAATATCCACATCGTGCTCCAGCGTCCGCGGTATCCGGAAAATATCGGGTCTGCGGCCAGGGCCATGTGCAATATGGGTCTGCGGCGCATGTCGGTCGTTTCGCCGGAAAATTACGACCTGGAACGAATCGGAAAGCTGGCGACGCACGTGGCCTCCGGGATCGTGGACAGGATCCGGCTTTATGACGATTTGGCGACGGCGCTGCAGTCCTTCCAATTCGTGGTCGGAACGACGGCGCGCATGGGAAAACAGCGGCAGGTGGTGCACTCCCCCGAGAATCTGGCCCGCCAACTGGTGTCCATATCGCAGCACAACCGGGTTGCCATCCTGTTCGGCCCCGAAGACCGGGGGCTGTCCAACGAGGACTTGCGATTTTGTCATGCCCTGGCGAACATTCCGACGGCAGACTTTTCTTCCCTCAATCTGGCCCAGGCGGTCATGATCGTCTGCTATGCCCTGCACACCGCAACCTTGGAGCAAAAGGCGGCCTTCGTTCCCAAATTGGCCAGCCGCCATCAGCTGGACGGCATGTACGCGCAGCTGCGCGAGATGCTCGTGCGCATCAGTTATATCAATCCCGACAACCCGGATTATTTCATGGACAACCTCAGGCGCTTTTTGACGCGCATGCAGCTGAGGGCGCGGGAGGTCAGCATTGTTCGGGGGATCTGCCGGCAGATGGATTGGTATGCCGGAAAGTGCTATAAGGACGGTTACGCGGAGGGCGGCCGGCAGGAGGAGCGGAAGGACGAAGCCGGGACCGGGTGTAACGGAAGGGATTTATTGGCACGAAAGAAATAAACCCCACAGCTGCAACGCTGGGGTAAAGAGCGAAAACACGGGACACAGGATCGCAAGTCTGCGCCTTTTGGATTTCGTGTTTTAAATCAAGGTGGCTGAAATGAAAAAAATTGCCATATTGCCGGGCGACGGCATCGGCCCCGAAGTGATGCGGGAAGCGGTAAGGGTTCTGGACGCCGTTAAAAAAACCCATGGCGTCGAACTGACATATCACCACGCCGATGTCGGCGGCTGTGCGATCGACAAACACGGCTCGGCGCTGCCGGCGGAAACCCTCGCTTTGTGTGAAAGCAGCGACGCCGTCCTGTTCGGGTCGGTGGGCGGGCCAAAGTGGGAGAAGCTTCCCCCGGAACGGCAACCCGAGCGGGCGGCGCTGTTGAAATTGAGGGAGCATTTCGGGCTGTACTGTAATTTGAGGCCGGCCAGGATTTTCAAGGCCCTGGCGGCGCACAGCCCCCTGCATCCGGACATCGTCGGCGACGGTTTCGACATCCTGTGCGTGAGGGAGCTTACCGGCGGGATCTATTTCGGTGCACCGAAGGGACGCGAAGGGAGCGGCGCCGGGGAAAAGGCTTTCGACACCATGGTATACACGCGGGCGGAAATCGAAAGGATTGCCCATTGGGCGTTTGCCATGGCCCGCAACCGCAGGCAACGGGTGACGTCCATCGACAAGGCCAATGTCCTGTCAACCATGGTTTTATGGCGTGAAGTGGTGAACGAGGTCGCCCGGGAATACGGAGAGGTGGCTCTGAACCACATGTACATCGACAACGCCACCATGCAGCTGATCCGGGACCCGCATCAGTTCGACGTCCTCTTGTGCGGCAATATGTTCGGCGACATCATATCCGACGAATGCGCCATGATTACGGGCTCCATGGGTCTGCTGCCGTCCGCCAGCATCAATGGGGACGGCTTCGGCCTGTACGAACCGGCAGGGGGGTCGGCCCCCGATATTGCCGGCATGGGGATTGCCGACCCGGTGGCGCAGATCCTGTCGGCGGCCATGATGCTGCGGTACAGTTTAGACCATCCTCTGGCTGCCGATGCAATCGAACGGGCCGTGGGGGCGGTGCTGGAAGCGGGCGTGCTCACCCGTGACCTGTCCGGAGATGCGGACAAGGCGGTGTCTACAGCGGAGATGGGGGATGCCGTGGCGGCGGAAATCATTGCATCGGGGTGAAACATAAGCATAAAGGAGCGGAAGATGCGTATCATCAGGTTTGGTGAAAAAGGCAAAGAGAAGCCGGGGTTGATGCGGAACGGGCGCATTGTGGACTTGAGAAGCCACCATCCCGACATCCCCGATGTGAACCGAACGTTTTTCGAAAAAGGGTGGTTGGACAGGGTCGCGGCCGTGGAAGACCGGGGCAGGGAGATGACGGTGCGCCTGGGAAGCCCGGTGGCGGATCCGTCCAAAATCATCTGCGTTGGCAAGAACTATGCCGAGCACGCCCGTGAAGGCGGGTTCGAAAAGCCGGAAGCACCGGTGCTGTTTTCGAAGGCGTCCAGCGCCTTAAATGGACCGAACGACCCCATTTACATGCCCCGCAGCAGCCATCAGGTGGATTGGGAAGTGGAGGTGGCGGTGGTCGTCGGCAAAAAGGCCAAAAGGATTGCCGAAGCGGATGCCGGCGACTACATCGCCGGCTTGACCGTCATGAACGATGTGTCCGGCAGGGATGCCCAGTTTTCCGACGGTCAGTGGTTCCGGGGGAAATCCTTCGACACCTTCGCGCCGCTGGGACCGGCCCTGGTCACACTGGATGAAATCGGCGATCCGGACGAACTGGAACTGAAGGCGATGGTGGACGGAAACGTGATGCAGCAGGGGAACACGCGCGATCTGATTTTTTCCATTCCCTTCCTCATGGCTTACATCAGCCGGGACATCACCCTCCTGCCCGGGGATATCATCTCCACCGGCACCCCTTCGGGGGTGGGTATCTTCAGGGATCCCCCCGTCGTGCTGCACCCTGGAAACGTCGTGGAGTGCCGGGTTGCGGGGATCGGCAGCATCGCCAACGAGGTGGTCGCGGGGGCGTGAAAGCGGTTTGAGGTCGGAAGGGGGAGGTAGCGTTTTTTTATTTGTCTCTCGCCCGCTTCACTCGAGCCCGCAGAGAAATTACATATAATGCTGGCATGCTATGATGCTGGAAGGCTGGGAGGCTGATTATCGAATAGCAGCATTATAGCATTCATGCTTCCGAGCGTCCAAGCTTTCCAACCTCATAGTATTGAGGTGAGAAATAACCTGACCGCAGGCGACCGCAGACACAGACCTTTGGATTCCAAGGCTCACCCGCCCCCTCAATAATTGGCATCCGCGTAATTCACCCACCCGCCGGCGTCGACAAGTTCCCTGTCAAACCCGGAAATGGTAAAGGGCACGACTTCCCGCAGGTCGTCCGCAATGAACTCGAAACACCCCCGGGTAAGATCGGTTTCAACCCTGGTTTCGAGCCCGGCGAAGGTCTTGAACAACCGGTCGATGACCGCCTTTTCCACCTCGACTGCCAGCATGCCGCAGTTGTACATGTTCTGCCTGAAGATGCGGGCAAAGCTTTCGGCGATTACCAGGTTGATGCCGTTGGCTTCCAGGGCCCAGGGGGCGTGTTCCCTGGACGAGCCGCACCCGAAATTGGACCGCGTGACGATCACCCCGCACGCTTTCACATCGACTAAAGGGTCGAACTCCTCCAGGTTGAGGTCCTCCAGGAGATAAGGGGCGAGGGCCTCCTTGGTGTTTTCGGTCAGGTATTTGGCCGGGATGATCTCATCGGTGTTGATGTCATCCCGGTCCAGAAACAGCACGTTTCCACTGAAATCTTTCATGATCTTTCCTTCTCAATAGTATAACCACAAAGTCGCCAAGCACCCCGAGCAGTTTTCAGCTAAAGGCAAGAGGTTCTTTTCTCTTCCCCGTGAGGGACAATATTTTCCTTTGTGGCCTTTGTGCCTTGAGCGTGGCGGGTGGTTAGAGCAGCTAAAAAAGACCTTGAGCCACAAACGCACAAAGGACACGAAGTAGAAATATTCTTTTCAGCCGCCGAACAGCGCCGAGTTGGTGATATGCCCCGCAATGGCCGTGGCGGCTGCCGTGGCCGGGCTCATCAGGTGGATGGTTCCCCCCTTGCCCATGCGGCCGTTGAAGTTGCGGTTGGTCGTGGCGGCACAAATTTCGCCTTCCGCCAATACGCCGTTGCTCATTCCCAGGCAGGCCCCGCACGTCGGGTTGGTGACGCAGAAGCCGGCATCCATGAAAACCTTGATGAGCCCCTCGTCCAGGGCCTGCTGGAAAACATGCGGTGTGGCCGGCGAGACGATGGCCCTGACATGATCGTCTATGGTTCTGCCCTGCAGCACGCCGGCGGCCACGCGCAAATCTTCGATCCTGCCGTTGGTGCATGAGCCTATGTAGACCTGGTCGACCCTCTGACCCTCCATGTCGGCAACCGGGACGACATTGTCGGGTTTGTAGCCGTACGTGGTCTGCGGCGCCAGGTCGGACACATCGATTTCCACCACCTTTTCGTAGCCGGCATCGGGGTCGGACGCAAGGGATCGGAAGGCATTCAGGGCCTCGTCCCTGTCTGCATATTCGTTTTCGATGAAGGGCCACAGAAAATCGAGGGTGGTTTTGTCCGGCAGGCAGATGCCGCTGGTACCGCCGGCCTCGATGGCCATGTTGCACAGGGTCATCCTGGCGGACATGTCCATCCGTTCCACCACCGGCCCGCCGAATTCCACCACCCGCCCCGTGGCTCCGTTGACGCCGATGGTTCCGATGACGGCCAGAATCACGTCTTTGGCATAGACCCCTTCCCGCAGCCTGCCGCCGATTTCAATTTTGACGGTTTCGGGATAGTGGAAGGCGCAGACGCCCTTCAATATGCCCACTTCCAGATCGGTGGTGCCCACGCCGGCGGCGAAGGCGCCGAAGGCCCCGTGGGTGCAGGTGTGGGAATCTCCCATGATCACGGTATAGCCCGGCCTGACGAATCCCTTTTCCGGAAAGAGGGCATGGCACACGCCGTTGCGCCCGATGTCGAAGAAGTCAGGGATCCGGTTGCGCCGGGCCCACTCGCGCAGTATTTTTCCCTGCATGGCTGTTTTTGAATCCTTGGCCGGCGAGACATGATCGATGACCACCTTGATCCTGTCCGGATCGAAAACGCGGTCTTTGCCCCTTTTCACCAGGTCATTGATGGCGATGGGGGTGGTGATTTCATGGCAGAACACCGCGTCGAGCCGTATTATCCGGATGTCGCCGGACGGGTTGTCCACTTCGTGGGCGTCGAATATTTTTTCGGCAATGGTTTTTCCCATGATCATTTATCCTTTGGTGTCATTCACGCTTCGCGTGTTATTTGCACTTCGTGCGTCATTAGGCCTGCGCGGGGATGACGGAAAAAACAACACGATGGCTCAATTATTTAAGAGCGACGCAGTCGCGTTTCATAAAATCGTGGCACACGATTTTATTCGGTATCCGACTTCAAAACGGACAAAAAGGCCGACTGGGGAATCATGACCTTGCCCACCATTTTCATGCGCTTTTTACCCTTTTTCTGTTTCTCGAGCAGTTTGCGCTTGCGCGTGATGTCGCCCCCGTAGCACTTGGCGGTAACGTCCTTTCTGAAGGGAGAGACCGTT
>JAJDNW010000122.1 GCA_022340465.1 Deltaproteobacteria bacterium
CGGTGGCGACCGTGATGCCCTTGTGTCTTCCGGCAACCGCCTGACAGGCATTGACCAGCAGGTTGATCACCACCTGCTCCATGCGTTGAGAATTGCCCGTAAACCGTGGGAGCTCGGGAGCATATTCGGCGTTAAAATCTTGAGCCGACTTCTTGATCAGGTTGGCCACCAGCCCGACCGCCTTTTTTGCCACCTGGTTGAGATCCACCCAATCGGCCATTTCGCCGGGGTTCTGGCGGGCGAAATCCTTCAGGTCCGACACGATGGATTTAACCCGTGAGGCGCTCTCGCTCATGTGGGCCAAAAGGTCGGGGATCCGTTCGCGCAGCTGGGAATAGGGCATTGCCCCCACCGCGAAATCCCCTCCGTCGCTGCAGTGCGCATCCAAGACCGGTAGGGCGCTTTTCCAGGCCTTCTCCAGGATCGGGGCGTTGAGCATGATCGACATAATCGGGTTGTTGATCTCGTGGGCCACGCCGGATACCAGGGTCCCCAGGCTGGCCATCTTGTCCGCCTGGTAAAGCTGGGCCTGGTGGAGGCGGGCCTGTCTTTCACGCACCAGCCCCTGCCAGATAACATAGGCCGACAGCCCCACGATGACGGCCAGGATGGCGAGGCAAATCAGGCTCAGCTTGCGGGTGATGGCCCCGATTTCAGCCCGCACATCCTCTACGTAGATACCGGTGCCGACGATCCAGCCCCAGGGGGCGAATTCGCGCACGTAGGAAATCTTGGGCAAAATCCGCCCGGGGTCGTCCTTCCACTGCCAGCTGTAATCGACGTACCCGGCCCCCTGCCGGGAGACGATCGCCACGCAATCCTGAAATATCCGTTTGCCTTGGGGATCCGTGAACTGGGAGACATCGCGACCTTCCAGATCCGGCCGGTAAGGATGGACGAGCATCCGCGGCGTGAGGTCGTTGATCCAAAAGTAATCCTTGAGCTCCGGGCCGTAACGCAGCTGCCGAATATCCGTCACGGCACGGGACTGGGCCTCCTCGCGGGTCAGACGACCGTCGCGTTCCTGAGCCTCCAGGCCGGCCAGCAGGCTGTGGGCCACGGCGGTCAGCTCGCGGATGGTCTCCCGCTTTCCGGCCATCATGCCGGCTTCGAGCATGGGAAGAATCAGAAAAAATATCGTGGCCACAAAGAGCACCACGGTCAATACCACCGGCAGGACGATGCCCACCGGTACGGCTTTGAAAAGCCTGCCCGCCATTGTACCGCCATTTCTTTAAAGAAAAGACAACCTGCTGGAATCTCAACCAAGATTTCCGAACACCGGCTGATATCACGATCACCATCGATTTTCAACCGCCTTCGGGGCGGATCATGACAGAAACTGCGGCTCAGAACCAGAAATCAAACAGAGCCTGATACCGCCAACTCATAACCCTGAACTCCCAACTCTCAACTTTAGTTTCACAAGAGCGCCGCCTCCGGCTGAAAGGACGCCGGGCTGATCGGGAAAGTAACTTCAACCTTGTAGCGTAGCGAATAGCAGCCTATAGTCGGGCCATTCAGGACGCGGTAGCAGTCAAGGCCGCTTTACCTCTGGAGCGTTTGTGCCCCTACAAGAGCATGGCCCCGGGCTGCCCCTGATCAATGATGAGGCTTTTGCACTCTCCCAAATGAGAATCAACTATAGGTGCCACCCCGGGCTACCGCGACCCCAGCAACTGAAAGGATATAGGTAGCGATGGCCCGCAAAGACAAGCGCAAAAAGAGAAAAATGCCCGTTCGTTCACTGAAAACCATTCAACCTGATGCTGCCGGTATCGACCTGGGATCTCGGGAACACTGGGTTGCCGGTCCGCCACTGGAGGACGACACCCCCAACGTGGAGCGTTTCGGCACCACCACACCCGAACTGTTGCGCCTTGCAGACTGGCTCAAAGGCCAACAGGTAAAAACCGTGGCCATGGAGAGCACCGGGGTATATTGGATCCCCTTGTTTGAAATCCTCGACAGCCGTGGTTTTGAAGTCATTCTGGCCAACGCCCGTCAGGTCAGCCATGTGCCGGGGCGCAAGACCGACATGTTGGACTGCCAATGGCTTCAGCTGCTTCATGCCTGCGGATTGCTGCGGGGCTCGTTCCGGCCGCCAGACGACATCTGCCGCCTGCGCGCGTTAATCCGTGAACGCAACACCATGGTAGAGCAACGCTCGGACTGGGTGCGGCGCATGCAAAAAAGCCTGGATCAGATGAACGTGTGTGTACATCATGCGGTTTCTGACATCACCGGTGTGACCGGAATGAAAATTATCCGCGCCATTGTCGACGGCCAACGCGATCCTGTCAGCTTGGCGAAAATGCGTGATCGCCGTTGTAAAAAGAACGAACAACAGATTGCCGATGAACTGACCGGTAACTGGCGCCCGGAGCATTTGTTCAATCTGCGCCAAGCCTTGAAGATGTACGATCATCTTTGTGCGCTCGTTGCCGAATACGACGAAGAAATCCTTTCCTATATCAAATCGTTGCAGCCTGCGGTTGATGACGACGAATCCGCCCCGCCACCGGCTTCCAAGACCAAGGCCAGAAATATTGCCAAACAAGGTCAGGAACCTATGCGCCAAGCATTGTATCAGCTCTCGGGCGTCGATTTGACAAGCATCGACGGTATCGGAGTCGATACGGCTTCAGTAATTTTGAGCGAGTTAGGTCCGAATTTTAGTGCGTTTCCAGATGAAAATCACTTTGTCTCCTATCTTAGGTTAGCGCCGAATTTGTCGATCAGCGCCGGGAAAAAAGTTCCCAACAAATTTAAAGGCACCACCAGTACGCGGGTGGCAGATGCGCTACGGTTGTCAGCGATCACACTTCGCAACTCCAAAACGGCGCTGGGTGCATTTTACAGGCGCATTTCCAGGCGTAAAGGTGCCTCTGTAGCGGTTTTCGCCACCGCACGTAAACTCGGGCATATTGTTTACCGCCTGCTCTGTCACGGCCAGTCCTATGTCGATATTGGAGCCAAAGTTTACGAATCCCGATTTATGGATCGACGGCTAAAATTCTATAAAAAGTTTCTTAACGACATGGGCTACAAAGTGAGCCCGCTAACAGCCGCACAGACTGTTGCGGCGTGAAGTTACAAATGAGACCTTCGGAGACGGTCTAGCACAACAGGCTCTTTTCCAGAAAGGCTATCAGAGACCGGGCGTAGGCCTCCACACCCACGCGGCGCC
>JAJDNW010000123.1 GCA_022340465.1 Deltaproteobacteria bacterium
ACGATTCGCTGTTTGCGGGACCGGGAAACGAGCTCTTTTTGCGTAACCTTGTAGTACTTGCAAACGAGTTTCTTGATCGTGTCGATGGTGATGACATCCTTCTGCCGGGCAATGTTTTTCACGATGCTTTCGGCCAGGTCCCGGTCGATGGGCACACCCAAAAGAGATGATTTGGCTGCGACACCGATCAGGCCGCTTTCCAGTTGCCGCACATTGTCGGTCAGTTCTCCGGCCAGGTATTCAATGACATCATCAGGAACATCAAAGTCGTTCAGGATCGATTTTTTCTTCAATATGCGCACTCTCGTACGAAAATCCGGCGCCTCCATCGAAGAGATCAACCCGCAGGAAAGCCTAGACCGCAGCTTATCATTGAGTTTGGGAATGTCGCCGGGCAGGTAGCAGCTGGAAAAAATGATCTTTTTGTTGGCATCGAACAGCGTATCCAGCGTGAGGGCCAGCTCAACCTGCGTGCGATTCTTGCCGGTCAGATAGTGAACATCCTCCAACAGCAGCACATCGCACTTTTCACGGTATTTATCCTTGAATGTATTGATCGCGTTGGTCTGAAAGGCGCAGACCATTTCATTGGCGAAATCTTCCGCCGTGACGTAGCAGACCCGCTCCGATGGAAATTCGGCAAGGATATGGTGACCGACCGCCTGCGACAGGTGGCTTTTGCCGTTTCCGGTCTCTGAAAGTAAAAAAAGCGCGTTCTGTTGATGGCTCGTTTTCGATGCCAGTGACAGGGCTGCCGAGTAGGCGAATCCATTATTCTCCCCGACAACGAATTGATCGAAGGTATAGTTGCCGCGCAACATCCTGCCGCAATACTGTCCGGGAGTGATAGCCGGCAGCGCCAGCTGGCGGTGTTTGGGGGTGGATGCTTCCCCTTCCGGCGCCTTTCCCGACACATTGATGTGCAGCTTGCAGTCGACGTTTGCCAAACGGCCCATTTCCGACTCAATCAGCCCGGCATAGTGTTCTTCGATTTTTTTCTGATAGATCAAGTTGGGGCATGTGACAGCAATACCGTCCGGCGTGGTTTCTTCAAACACGACGGGCTCGATCCACATTCTGTAGCTGTGTTCGGGTATTCTCCCCTTTACCGCATTTTTAGCTTCATTCCATATTGCTTCCATACGAGGATGTCTTTCTCCAGTCCAGATCAATGAAACTTACAAATTGTTATGGGGATTGCAAATCGAGACAAAAAAATATAAAAAATTTCGGTTTGTTAGAATTACAACCAAACTCGTTGAGAATCCCGTCAAACCGAGGTGAGATTTATTCAATTGGCCCAACAATGTCAAACCGGATGGTGCCGAATCTGGCGAGTGGTTTAAAACGGCAATTACCCACCTCATATCATTTTGATTTTATTGTTTTAAATAATATGCTACAATACAACCCGCTTCAATTCAAGGGTCTTTCGTTTTCAATTTTTCTCCAAGGATTTTAAGCAGATCCATCCTTATCAACAAGTTATTAACAATTCCCTTTTCTCCTATTTTCTTTGATTTATACCTATTTCCTCCTATTTTCATAATTATTTTTTCGGCATGCTAACAGAACGCTAACCCTGCTTTATTATTAATTTAATGAAAACACACCGCGACAAGCCGCTGGGTATCGTCCGATCGAACGGCGTCATCCAAATCGAATCGCCATCGAAATCGATACGACCCCTCCCGATTCCGATAGCGATCCGATTCGCGCTGCGAAAATACTGCCCTTGCTGAACACCGAGAGATTCTGGTATACTGGATTTTTATGCAAACCGACGAAATCATCATCCGGGGTGCGCGCCAGCACAACCTGAAAGACATCGACGTCACCCTGCCGCGCAACAAGCTGGTAGTCGTTACCGGTCTTTCAGGATCAGGCAAGTCGACCCTTGCCTTTGACACGCTCTATGCCGAGGGCCAGCGCCGGTATGTGGAATCTCTCTCCACCTACGCCCGCCAATTCCTGGAACGCATGGAGAAACCGGATGTTGACCTGATCGAAGGCCTTTCCCCGGCCATCGCCATCGAGCAGCGGTCGGCCGGACACAACCCCCGGTCCACCGTGGGGACCGTAACGGAAATATACGACTACCTGCGACTCCTTTTTGCCCGGGTTGGAACGGCCCACTGTTACCAGTGCGGAAGACCGATAACTCCCCAGAGTGTCGACCAAATTCTGGACCGTGTCATGCAGCGGCCCGCAGGGACCAAACTGATCGTACTGGCCCCGCTGGTCGCCGATCAGAAAGGAAGCCAACGGAAACTTTTGAACCGTCTGACAAAAGAGGGGTATGCACGCGTCAAGGTTGATGGAACCATCCGGGAACTCGAAACGATCGGCACGCTCGACAAGCGCCAAAGGCACACCATCGATGTCGTTGTCGACCGTCTGGTGGTGAAAAACGCGATGCGCAACAGGCTTGCCGATTCTTTGGAGCTGGCCCTGTCGCTGTCAGGCGGCCTCGTCACCTTTGACATTCCCGGGCAGGACAGCATCCTTTTCAGTGAAAAGGCCGCCTGCCGGCATTGCGGGATCAGTTATCCGGAATTTTCACCGGCCTCGTTCTCCTTCAACTCCCCCCAGGGTGCCTGCCCGAAATGCAACGGACTGGGTGCCATTACCGACATCGACCCCGACCTGATCGTTCCCAACCCCGACCTGTCCATAAGAGAAGGGGCCGTGAAACCGTGGGCCAACCGAAATACGGTTCACTTTGCCGAATTTCTGGATGCCCTTACCGCGCACTACCGCACCGATATCTACACCCCCTATAAGGATCTCCCGCAGCAATTCAGGAACGTCCTTCTTTATGGGTCCGAAGGCGAGGAAATACCCTTCTACTTCGAACGCAACCGGCGCCGTGTCACCTACCGCAAAACTTACGAGGGCATCATCCCCAATCTTACGCGGCGTTACATGGAAACGGGATCCGCCAGTTCCAGAGAGGAGATCAAGCAGTACATGAGCTTCAACCCCTGTCGGGCCTGCGGGGGGGCCAAGCTGAACAGGGCCAGTCGCGCCGTCAAAATCAACGGTCTCAATATCCACGAAATCAGCAAGTTGTCCGTTTCAGGCGCCATCGAGTTCTTCGGCGTATTCCAACTTTCCGGAAAAAAAAGCATCATCGCCGAAAAAATTTTAAAGGAAGTCAGGGAACGCCTGGGTTTTATTGCCCACGTGGGGCTGCCCTACCTGACCCTGGACAGATCGGCCAACACCCTGTCGGGAGGCGAAAGCCAGCGCATCCGCCTGGCCACTCAGATCGGGTCGAAGTTGAGCGGCGTGCTCTATGTCCTGGACGAGCCCAGCATCGGTCTTCACCAGAAAGACAATCAACGCCTTTTGGACGCATTGAAGAGGATGCGCGATCTGGGCAATACGGTGATTGTCGTCGAACATGACGACAACACCATTCAGACGGCGGACTACGTGGTCGACATGGGACCGGGAGCCGGTGTCAACGGCGGCCGGGTGGTTTTTTCAGGCCCGCCCGAGGCGCTTGTCAACCATCCCGATTCCCTGACCGGGCTCTACCTCTCCGGCCGTAAACGCATCGAGCTCCCCGACCGGCGACGGGCAGGCAACGGGCACAAGGTCACGCTGCACGGCGCCGCGCAGAACAATTTGAAAAATATCGACGTTTCGATACCGCTGGGACGGCTGACCTGCATCACCGGCGTGTCGGGTTCCGGAAAATCCAGCCTTATTCTCCAGACCCTTTTCCCGGCCCTTGCTCAGAAGCTGTACCACGCCAACATTCGGGCGGGAGCTCATACGGCCATTACCGGGTTGGCACATGTGGACAAGGTCATCCACATCGACCAGTCCCCCATCGGAAGGACTCCCCGGTCCAACCCGGGAACCTACACCGGTGTGTTTTCCCCCATCCGCGACCTCTTTTCCAGAACGCCGGAGGCACGCATGCGGGGATACAAGGGCGGCCGTTTCAGCTTCAACGTCAAGGGCGGCCGGTGCGAAGCCTGCCGCGGGGACGGCATCGTCAAAATCGAAATGCACTTCCTGCCGGATGTTTACGTCGCCTGCGACGTGTGCCACGGCAAACGGTACAACCGGGAGACGCTCGAAGTTAAATACAAGGGGCGCAACATTGCCGACGTCCTGCACATGACGGTTAACCAGGCGCTCAGATTCTTTGAAAGAATAGACAACATCAGCACGAAGCTCCGGACCCTCGTGGAAGTCGGCCTGGGCTACATCCAAATCGGCCAGCCGGCCACGACGCTTTCCGGCGGGGAGGCGCAACGCGTAAAGCTGGCCCGCGAACTCGGTAAAAAAGGTACGGGCAGGACCATTTACATCCTGGACGAACCCACCACCGGACTTCACACGGACGATATCCACAAACTGCTCACCGTTCTGAACCGTCTGGTGGACAGCGGCAATACGGTCGTGATTATCGAACACCACATGGACGTGATCAAAACGGCCGACCACGTGATCGATCTCGGGCCGGAGGGCGGGGACGAAGGCGGGTATGTAGTGGGCACCGGCACCCCTGAGGCGATTGCCGCGATTCCGGAATCGCACACGGGGCGGTATTTGAAACGCTATCTTGCAAAATAAAAAGGGCCCCGACCTGCAACGCAGAACGGGACCCTTCTTATTGGTACTACCAGTTGCTCTTAATGACCACCCAGCAGACCGGCGATCGCCGCGGCTTGCGGATGTGCATAAATAAGAATCAGAGAAACAACCAGTGCGTAAATACAGAGAGATTCGATCATGGCAAGACCGATCAGCAGGGTAACGGTAACCTTACCCGACGATTCCGGGTTTCTTGCAATGCCTTCAACGGCCGATTTGAGGCCGAGGCCCTGACCCAGGCCGCAGCCGAAGGCCGCAATGGCGATTCCGAACCCTGCTGCTGTTACGCATGCAATAAAAAAACTTAATGCTGTTGCTTCCATACCTACTGTTCCTCCTTGTTAGTGATTAATAGTTCGCTTCTTCCATCTACCCATTTATCTCATCACTCGGACCGCCGCCCATTCAGCAGGCCGGTGACACCAACTGCGAGGGAGTTTACGCCTCCCTTTTAGTGCGCGTGCTCCATGGCACCGGTAAAATACATGACCGACAGCAGGAAAAAGACAAAGGCCTGCACCAGGGCCACGAAAATACCCAGGGCCATGATCGGCAGCGGTGCGAAAAAGGCGCCCGCCAAAAAGAAAAGAATGCCCAGAACCAGTTCATGCCCCATCATGTTCCCGAAAAGCCGGAAGGAAAGGGAAAGTATCCGGGCAAGATGCCCAATGATCTCGATGGGCAGGATGATGGGGATCATCCACCATACAGGTCCCAGGAAATGTTTGATGTATTTGGCCCCGTGATATTTGATGCCGATGACATGCGTGAAAACGACGACGCAGAGGGCGCATGCCAGGGTCGTGTTGAGGTTGGCCGTCGGCGGAAAAAATCCGGGTACCAGCCCGATAAGGTTGCTGGCGGCGATAAAAATAAAAACGGTGCCTACTATCGGAAAAAGCCAGCGCCCCTCATCGCCGGTGATCGTCACGGCGAACTCTTCCAGACCCGAAATGAGGATTTCAAAAAAGTTCTGGCCTTTGGAAGGAACCAGCGTGACCGTCTTAGCCGCAATGGCACCCAGGATGATAAGAAGTGCCATGACAACCCACATGTAGACGACGTGCGGGTAGGCATGCGCAAAATGCGCTAAACCGATCACTTCAAAAAACTTTACAAAAAATAGATAGGGGTGTTCCATCCTTACAGTGCCTCCTTGAAAATTAAATTTTTAACCTCGATCAGCGTGGCCAGCATGATGCTGGCGACCACGACGGACAGGCCGACAAACAGGCCCAACGGCTCCACGTAGCCCCTGGAAATCAAAATGAAGAGGATCAGTCCGCTTACGAAGAACCGCAGGTAGTATTTAGCCAGAACAACGTTGTGGGATGTGAGCCTGGGCGGAGTCAGGGCCTTGCGGAGGGTCCGGGACAAAAGATGAAAATTGATCGTTACGATGAGCCCACCGAAGATAATGCCACTGGCAAAGCCGGCCTGACAGAAAAGAAGCCCGAAGGTGCTAGCCGCGACAAAAAGGATCCAGTTGGATCGGGTTACGAATTTTAAAAGTCTTTCCTGTATGTTCACTGTGGATATTTCGGTTTCCGTTAGAGTTTGCGACTTTTTCTGATGGCCAGGCCGATATTGCGGTATCCGGCCGCGATCCCCATGAACAAACCGACAAACATCAGCCAGGGGGCGGTGCCGAATTTACGGTCCAGCCACAGTCCGAAAGCGAGACCGATAAAAATGGACAGCGCCACCGCGAGGCCTATGCTGCTGAAGTAGGCAAGCTCCCTTATCGAACGCTTGGTATCCTCTTTCATTTGAAAGAACGCTTCATACCGTTGGAATCCGCCGCCCCCTGCCGGTTCGGCTCAGAATAAAACGACCTAACACAGGATTTTGGGCAAGTCAACGAAAAATAAAAGCGCGTGCCGCCCTGTCATGTGACGCGGCTCCGCCGCTTTTTAAACCTCTGCGGGCTCTGCGAGTGATGTAGCCCTTGCCCGGGGGCAACCGCCCTCCTGCCCCTCACAGAACAATCTCTCCGGCATCGAATACCGGCCCATCGATACATGCATGCCGGTAGGGCGAGTCCGGCGAGCTGCTCTCCACGGCGCACCCCAGGCAGGCTCCCATACCGCAGGCCATGAGCGTCTCGATGGAAACCTGGCAGGCAATGCCTTCCTTACGGCAAATAGCCGACACCTCACGCAGCATGGAGCTGGGGCCGCACGCGAACACGATGTCCGGTCTTTCACCGCCCAGGCTTTCGGCCAGCGGTTGCGTGACCAGACAACGGCTTCCGGCGCTGCCGTCATCGGTGGTAATCCTGATACGGATGCCCAGGCGCTCGAACCTGTCAAGGCACACCAGGTCTCCAGCCGACCTGCCGCCGATGAAAAGCGTAATCTGCGAACCGGACATGCCCCGCCGCCTCAGGTGTTCGGCCAGGAAAACAAACGGGGCGATGCCGATGCCGCCTGCTACCATGTGGACGGCCTTGAATCCGTCTCGAATCGAAAACCCCCGTCCAAGAGGCCCGAGGACATCCACCACATCCCCGGGCCGGCTCATGGAAAGCGCCTCCGTGCCGGCGCCAACGGTCTTGTACAGAATGTCGAAGCCGATCGAGCGACCCGCTTCCCTCACCAGATTGTGAATCGAAAAGGGCCTTCGTAGCAGGGGCGCCGTTTGCCCGGTCAGGCGGATCATGACAAACTGCCCCGGCACGGCTTTCCGGTAGCCCTCGTCACAGGCAATGCGCATCTGAAAATATCCCGGGCCGATCTCGCGGTTTGAGCATATCTTCGCGCCTGACAAGCACCGTTTGGTGTTGGTTTTTTTCATCTCTTCAGCAGGGTCCTGTCGGCAATTATTTTCCTGAGTCTTCTGGATCGCTTTATGAGATAAAGCCTGAAAAAATCAAAAGGCGTCGGAAGAATCTGTTGGCCGGTTTGCCACGATTTCAAGCGCCGGTCATCGCGGATATATGTTTGGAAATCCTCTTCCCGATTGTGCTTGAACCGCCCGGTTTCCAAATGGACCCTCGATCGCAGCGCCAGGCGTTGTCGCATCTGGGGAATGGAACGATATTGGTAGTGGCGATTGACAACCTTGCGGGGAGACCGTTTCCCCAGTCCGTTTGGATAGGAAATCTGAGTGGGGTTTCCCCGGTCGTCCAGGTCCGGCCACTCGAGAGAGGACGTGTGTTTGAAAAGCCTCGGTTCGCTATAGTTAATCTGGAAATGGGCCGGCAGGACCTCGAAGCTGTCGATCGAATCGTGGCCTTTCCGGTACCATGGTTTCTCAAAATCGCGCGGGGTAACGTAAAACTGGGCCTGGAGGGTGAAAATCAATTCAAAGCCGCGGCCCTCACAGTAGGCGATGTCCGGTTCGGGATCGTTTTCGAGAAATTCGTCGCTGTCGAGAATCAGGACCCAGTCACCTTCTTTGAATTCCCGGCGGACGCGGTTGTAGATATACCCCCGCAGCCCCACGCCGTAGCGACACGCCTTTTTTTCAAATGGAACGATCGCCGGGTTGCGTGCGCTGAGCGCTGTCACGCGTTCCCACGTGTCGTCGGTGCTGCCGTTGTCGAGGACATAAATGGCTTTGCAGAATCTGGACGCGTGCGTCAGCGAAAAAGTGATAATGTCCGCTTCATTCTTTACGATGCAGACGCCATACAAGTTGTTAGCCAATACACTGTCCCTTCCACAGGCGATGGCCTGAATTCGCTTTTTTTTTCGTGATCGCGCCTCACGGGTCCTGCCGCAAGCCGATGGCGGAGGCGAAACGTCCCGTGACGCCGTGGGCGCGGTATGAAAAAAACCGTGCGTCATGGCATTTCGTACACACCCTGCTTAACCATATGTTCTCTCTTGGCAGGCCTGCCGCCGCAAGCTGATCGAAACTGACGGCCCACAGATCGAATCGGTCTCGATCGTCCCGGTAACGCCAGAATTCCCGAGGGAATTCCGTCCGATAATTGACGAATTCCGCACAGCAGGGGCCGAGAGACGGACCGACAGCCGCTCTCACGTCCGAAGGGTCGCTGCCGAACCTCCGCTGCATCTCGCCTACCGTTCGACCGAGAATATTCTGCGTATTTCCCCGCCATCCCACATGCGCATTGGCGACTACATTTTTCTGCGGGTCGACCAACATGACAGCCTGACAATCCGCCGTCTGAATGACCAGGTAAACGCCCGGAAGATCCGTCATCATGGCATCCCCGGTGCCGGCGTGAAAAAAAGGGGGATTCACGCCATGCCCGGGCACATCTTCGATGACCAGGATATCGCTGCCATGAACCTGCCCGGCAAAAGCCAGCCGCCCTGCCCTGAGATATTCGGCAACCGCCTCGCGGTTCTTGGAAACCACATCGTCGCGGTCGCCCACACTGAACCCTACATTGAGACTGTCAAAAGGGGCCTTGGAGAACCCGCCGTTGCGTGTAAAGACAGCGTGCTGAACATGTGAAATTTCCGAAAGCATCGGAAATTGCAGTGTCTCCAAATTTTCTCTGGATGCCGTCACCGCGCCCCCTGCATTTTTCCGGCTCATACGGCCCGCGCCAGTGTCAGGATATCCACCTCCCTGGCGCCTCCTTTTAAAAGCGTCCGGGCACATTCGTTCACCGTGGATCCGGTGGTGTAAACGTCGTCCACCAGCAGAATACGCCTGTTTTTAACTTTAGCCGGGCTTTTGACCGAAAAGGCCCCTCGGATGTTCGTCAGCCGTTTCCGCCTCCCCAGGCCCGTTTGGGATGCCGTCTTCCGTCGGCGCACAAGAACGCCCTGGTCCACCGGGTCTCCCCAGGAGCGCGTCAGCAGATAGGCCTGGTTGAAACCACGCGCCCGGTAGCGTGAGGGGTGCAGAGGGACAGGTATGACCAGGTCGATCGTCCTTTCCCGCCAGTGGCGCTTGTAAAGCGCGGCCAGAAGATCCGCCAACGGAGGGCCCAGCTGGATCCTTCCCTTGTATTTGAAGGCGTGGATAACCGCCATGAGCGCCTGGTCGTAGACGCCGGCCGCCCTGGCGATGCCAAAGGGCTTTTCGCCGCCGAGACACTCCCCGCACAGGTGATCCCCGCCTTGCCTGCTTTTGAATATGAGTCCGCAGCGAACACATATGGGAGATTCGGCGGCCTCGAAACGCTTCAAGCACCCGTGACAGAGGTGCTCCGCCATCAGGCGGCGAAAGAGCGCCTCCAGTCCGGCCGGTGCTTTCGCGGCGGCCGGGTCCCGCCCATCGATCGCCACGTGAAAAAACCGGCCGCACGCCTTGCAGACAGGCGGAAACAAGGCGTTTTTCAGGATATTATAAATTCTTAGCAATCCTTTCGGCAAACGCCGAGCATTTGACCTTTCTGGCGCCGGCGATCTGGCGGGCCAGGTCATAGGTAACCGTGCCCTCCTTGATGGTAAGCTGCAGGGATCGGCGAATCGCGGACGCCGCTTCCTTCCACCCCAGATAGTCGAACATCATGGCGCCGGAAAGAATGAGCGAACTGGGATTCACCTTGTCCTGGCCGGCATATTTGGGGGCGGTGCCATGGGTCGCCTCGAATACGGCACACGCGTCACCAATGTTTGCCCCCGGGGCCATCCCCAAGCCGCCGACCTGTGCCGCCAGCGCGTCCGACAGGTAGTCCCCGTTCAGGTTCGGCGTCGCAATCACCTGAAACTCTTCGGGCCTCAGCAACACCTGCTGGAACAGCATATCCGCAATTCGGTCCTTGATCACCAACTTGCCCTCCGGAGGCTCACCGCCGTGTTTCGCAAATACGCTTTCTTCGGTAATGACCTTGTCGCCGAAGCGTTCCGCCGCCACTTCGTAGCCCCAGTTTCTGAAGGCCCCCTCCGTGAATTTCATGATGTTGCCCTTGTGCATCAGCGTTACGCTCGACTTTCGGTTTTCCAGGGCATAGGCGATGGCGGACGCCACCAGGCGCTTCGTTTTGGCCGCGCTGATGGGTTTGATGCCGATGCCCGCATCGGGAGGCAGCACCGTCGCCATCTCTTCCGACAGAAACTTGCTTACTTTTCCGGCTTCCTCACTGCCGGCCTGCCATTCGATCCCCGCATACAGGTCTTCGGTATTTTCCCGGAAGATAACCATGTCCACCTTCTCGGGATGTTTCAAGGGGCTCGGGACAGGATCGATGTAGTTTACCGGACGCACACAGGCAAACAAATCCAGCTGCTGGCGGATGGCGACGTTCACGCTGCGGATACCCTCGCCCACCGGCGTCGTCAGAGGCCCCTTGATGGCCACCACGTGCTCCCGGATCGAATCCAGGGTCTCTTCCGGCAGCCATTCACCGGTCGCGTTAAAGCCCTTTTCTCCGGCCAGCACTTCAAGCCAGGCAACAGCGCGCCCGCCTTTGTAGACTTTTTTCACGGCCTCGTCAAAAACCAGCCGGGAAGCGTTCCAAATGTCCGGACCGGTTCCGTCACCCTCGACAAAAGGAATCGTTACATGGTCCGGGACCTCCAGCTTGCCCTCTTTTTTCGTTATTTTCATTGCGATCCTCTCTTTTACCCTCCCCTACGGGGAACGAGATAAAATGCCACTTCCACCGGCGATCGCTACGGAAACAAGTCTGCCGCATGGAAACCTCACCGGGTCGGTAGACCCTTTTCTATTCCCGCCGGCTGAGCCGGCGGCTTATGAAGAACGTCATCGGCCGGCCCAACGCCCTTCTTCAGGCCGATCCGTCGCTGCCTTGGCGCTCCAACCGCTGCCGGTACACTTCATACATGACCACCCCCCCGGCAACCGAGGCATTCAACGAGTCGACGCGGCCCACCTGGGGAATGCCGATCAGCATATCGCAGTTTTTCCTAACCAGCGGCCGCAAGCCTTTCTCCTCACTGCCGACGACAATGGCCACAGGGCCCGATAAATCGGCTTGAAAAAGGCCGGCCCCTGACGCGCGATCGAGCCCCGCCACCCATAGGCCGGCCGATTTGACGGCGGTGATCGTCTTCACCAGATTGGTCACACGGGCCAGCCGGGTATGCTCCAAGGCACCGGCTGAAACGCCTGAGACGGTCGGCGTGGGCGTCGCCGACCGGTCCTTGGCTATCACCACACCCCAAATGCCGGCGCAATACGCCGTCCGTATCAAAGCCCCCAGATTGTGGGGATCCTGGATGCTGTCCAGCAGCAGCAGGCACGGGGCACCCCCACCGTCCACCGGTGCAAGAATTTCGTCGAGTCCCTGGTATGGAAATCCCGACACGGCGGCACACACTCCCTGATGCTGCCCTGTTTCAGCCATGGCGGACAACCGACGGGGCGACACGCGTGAAAGCGGGACCCCTTCCGCCGCCGCCCTTTCCTCGAGCGCTTTCAAGCGCGGCGTAACCCCGCCGCGAGACAGCCAGATCTCCCGGATGGTCCTTCTCCCCGCCCTCAACGCCTCATTTACCGGGTGGTAGCCGTACAGGATTTCCATAATTTTATCGCTGCGCACTAAAATTGAATGCGGCTGCGCCGCCACATATGCGTTGATTTCGTCAGCTCGTCAAACCGACCGCCGATCTCCGATCTGGTCAAGTCCTGATCTTAAGTTGTCACTTTTTCGATGTTGGACGTTCATCTTAGACCTCTGACCGCTGACCTCTGACACCTCACCGGTAGCTTTCGACAATGGCAATCAGTTCACCGGCAGCCTTTTCCAGTTCGTCGTTGACGACGATGTGGCGGTAGATGTTTTTTTGCGCCATTTCCCTGACCGCATTGCGCAAACGCTTGCGGATGGTTTCCGGGCTGTCGGTCGCCCTTCCTTCGAGGCGCTGCCCGAGCACCTCGAGCGAGGGCGGCATGACGAATATCGTGACGGCTTCAGGGAAACGCTCCAGAATCTGGAGGGTGCCCTGCACGTCGATGTCCAGAAGAACGTCCCTTCCGCCCGCCAGGGCATCTGACAGGAAGGCCGCCGAGGTGCCGTAGTAGTTGTCGTGAACCAACGCCCACTCGGCCCAGTAGGCCCGATCCAGTTTTTTCAGAAAATCTTCCCTGGAGATGAAGTGATAGTCCTCCCCGTCCTTTTCTCCGGCCCGGGGATCCCTGGTGGTGTAGGAGACGGAATAACAGATGTCCGGAAACCGGTCCAGGAGTCTTCCACACAGCGTCGTTTTGCCCGCTCCCGAGGGTGCGGAAACGACTAGCAGCGTCCCTTTTTTTCCCGATTTCTCAGCCAAACCAGTCCCTGCTACTCTTTCAAGGTCGCGTATCTCTGGGAAATCGTTTCCGCCTGTATGGCGGACAAAACGATATGGTTGCTGTCCATGACGATGATGGAGCGGGTTCTCCGCCCGTGGGTTGCGTCTATCAACCGCCTCTCTTCCCGGGCTTCGTCCTTCAGGCGCTTCATGGGTGCGGAATTGGGGGCCACGATACCCACCACGCGTTCGGCCACCACCGTGTTGCCGAAGCCGATATTCAACAGAGCCTTTTCCATATGTTTGCCTTTGTCGTTCGTTGAAAGCCGAATACTTATGGGGTCAAGAAGCCGAGTGAAACGCAGCTAATAGTTCACAGCTCATAGCTGATAGCGGGCGATGAGCTACGTGCTATCAGCTATGAGCTTTCCCATGGAACCCTCGAACCCTTTATTGGGTTTTGAATTGTGGATTAACCGGCGGTCAGTAATCCAGGGCTTCAGCCCTGAAAAAAACGAAGCGCCACCTAACACTGTAATCTATAATTCACAATTCATAATTACCAATTTCCCATTCCCCGCATGGAACATTAAGAGCGGCGCAGCCGCGTTTCGTGACAGCGCGCAGCGCTGTTACTATTCGATGTTCTGTACCTGCTCTCTGAGCTTCTCCAGCTCCGACTTGACCGCCACCACCATATGGGCCACCTCCGACTTCCCGGTCTTCGAGCCGATGGTGTTGAATTCGCGGTTGAATTCCTGCAGCAGAAAATTGAGCGGTTGACCCGCCGGCGCATCCCCGGCCATGATGGTGTGGAACTGTTTGATGTGGCTCTCCGCTCGCACGATCTCCTCGGAGATGTCACTCTTGTCGGCCAGCAGCGCCGCTTCCTGTTCCACACGCCCCTCGTCGATCCTGATCACGTCTTTTGCAAGCACCTGGATGCGCTCTCGCAAACGGTCCCGGTATTGGGCCGGCAGGCCTTTGCTTTTTTCCCTGATCGCAAGCAGGTGGTTTTCGATCGTTTTGAGCCGCACAACAAAGTCGTCGGCAATGTGCGCGCCTTCTCTTCTGCGCATGACATCCACCGCCCCCAGCGCTTCCCGGGCACAGGTTGCAACAACCGGCCATACGTAGTCGGCATCCCTGGGCTGCTCAACGGGTCTGATCATATCGCCCCTGGCCGCAATCAGCTCCAAGGGGATCTCTCCGGATGCGCCGATAAGTTCCTTAAGTTCAATCAAGGCCTTTTGGTATGCCCTGGCCTTCGGAACGTCGACTTCGTAGGCCGTCGATCCCTCGGATTCGTCCCGAACAGCCACCCTGACCTCGACCCGCCCCCTGGCAATACTTTCCGCTATCAGGGCCCGCAGTTTTTCCTCGACCGCCGGATATCCCTGCGGCATGCGCAAATTGATATCCAGATGCCGGCTGTTGTAGGAGCGCATCTCGATCTTGACGTTCACACTGTTTTGAGTCTTTTCAGCGTCGGCGTATGCCGTCATGCTTTTGATCATTGCCTACCTCGTCGGGTGTCCGTGGATGTCCGTATTTCATATCCCTGAGATACCTGTCGCGAACCAGGGTTAAAAAGTCCTGCATTTTTTCCCCGGCATAGTCCGGATATGTCCAGGGAAGGGCCCTGAAAGCCCCCTTCTGGTACATCAGCGTCAGGTCGGCATAAATGCCGCCACCGATGTAAATGCGGTGGGTGAAGTTTTTCCCGGTGGCCAGTACGAAGCGTTCGGCGAGCATATACCCCGGATCGATATTGACCCTGCGCTTGCCCTCGATGGCATACGTATCTTCGATGGCGTTGGTCGTTCGCTTGATGGATGCCAGCGCGCCCTGGTTTATCAAGCCGCCGAAAGCCATTACCCGCCTGAAAAGCGGCTCACCCATTTCCCGGCTATAGTAAGAGGTAAAGTCAAAAGGAATCCAACCACTTACCAGGTCCAGAGGCCCGAACTGGGCCTGCAAATCTTCCACCACCGGGCCGATCAGGCTTCTTTCCTTCAAAAAAAGACCGGCGACCAGCTTTGCCGGACGCGGCGGTACGGGGCGGCTCATAGGGATTTGGCTTCGTCGATCAGCATGATCGGAATGCCTTCCCTGATTTCATATACCAGGCGGCATTTTTCACAAACGAGGCCGTCTTCTTTTTCGTTCAAATGGATATCCCCCTTGCACTTGGGGCAGGCCAGAATATCCAGCAATTCACTGCTGAGTGCCATGGTTACCTCCTGATCCCCAACGCTGCAACGCTGGGGTAAACTGTCGTTTCATAACAGAATAAAATGGTGCTTGCAAAAATAAAATCGCTATGCCATTCATTAGCGACAATCTTTGGGATGACAAGTTGTTACATCGATAAAGCAGCGGTTTTCGCGACATCGACAAATGATCGGACGGTCGCACCCTCTTGTCGATTTAAATTCGAATTCCCGGCTGCTTGCAGTGCGGGATGAATTCAAATTATAGATGAGGATTTATTTATTTGCGGAAGAGCGATACCGGAATCCGGAGGATTCCGGCAACATTCCGAAATACCCTGCAGTTTGCTGCAGGGATATGAATTTTGGTCTTTCGCATAGGGGCGACGTAGTCGCGTTTCATAAAATCGTGGAACACGATTTTATTCTCGATTGCCAACGCCGCTGAAGCGAGGAATATATGTACATCGTCACCGGAGGCGCCGGCTTTATCGGCAGTGCGGTTGTTTGGAAACTCAATTCAGAGGGCATTGAAGACATCCTCGTGGTCGACAACCTGGGCCGTTCCGACAAGTGGAAGAACCTGGTAAACCGCAGTTTTACGGACTATGTTCACAAATCGGAGTTTCTGGCGGCCCTTGGCGCAGGCAAAATCGGACCCGTCGATGCCATCGTGCACATGGGAGCCTGTTCGTCGACCACCGAAACGGACGCCGACTTTCTGATGGGCAACAACTTCCACTATTCGACCGCCCTGGCTGAATATGCCCTGAAAAACGATATCCGCATGATCAATGCCTCCAGCGCCGCCACCTATGGGGACGGTTCGGCGGGCTTTTCGGATGGCATCGAAAAAATAAAGCAGCTCAAACCGCTCAACATGTACGGCTATTCGAAACAGCTTTTCGACCTGTGGGCCCTGCGGACAGGCGCTCTGGACAGGATCGCCAGTCTGAAATTTTTTAATGTCTTCGGCCCCAACGAATATCACAAGGTCGACATGTGCAGCATGGTATACCGGGGATATCACCAGATCCGTGAAAGCGGCAGCCTGAGGCTGTTCAAATCGTATCGCCCGGCATTTGCCGACGGCGCTCAAAGCCGGGACTTTGTGTATGTCAAAGACTGTGTCGATGTCGTCTGGTGGCTGCTGCAGAACCCCGATGTCGGCGGTGTGTACAATGTCGGCACAGGAGTGGACCGGACATGGAACGATCTGGCGGCAGCCCTTTTCAGTGCCATGGGGAAAAAAAAGAACGTCGCCTACATCGAGATGCCAGAAACATTGAAGGGCCGCTATCAATATTACACCCGGGCCGAAATGGACAAACTCGGCCAAGCCGGGTGTCCGGTTGAATTTACCAGCCTGGAGGCCGCCGTGCTGGACTATGTCCAAAACTACCTCGAAGAAGAGGATTGCTATCTTTAGCATCCGGGCATTGAACACAATCATTAAATGAGAAACCATGTTTGACGACGCATTAAATGAACACATCCGCTGTTTCGAGGCCCTTGGGAAGCTTAGGGAGCTCATAGCCGGCGCCGCAGAAATAATCACCGAGGCGCTTGCGGGCGGGAATAAAATTTTGATCTGCGGCAACGGCGGCTCCGCAGCGGACGCCCAGCACTTTGCCGCCGAAATTGTGGGGCGTTTCACGCGAGAGAGAGCGGCCTGGCCGGCCCTCGCCCTGACGACCGACACTTCCGTTGTGACAGCCGTCGCCAACGACTATGGGTATGAAAGCGTGTTTTCGAGGCAGGTGGAAGCCCTCGGGCGGCCGGGCGACATTTTGATCGGCATTTCAACATCCGGAAATTCTGCAAATGTGATCAAGGCCTTGCACCAGGCGCGTAAGAACAGCCTTAAAACCATCGTCCTGACAGGCGGCAACGGCGGTGAACTCGCCGAACAGGCCGATACCGCCGTCAACGTCGCTGCGAACGTCACCGCGCGGATTCAGGAAGCGCACATTTTCATTCTCCATTATTGGGCCGACGCGGCCGAGTCGGCCCTGATCGAAAAAAAGGGGCCCCGGTAATGCACTGCCCCGACTTCTCCAGCAGGTACGTGGTGGTCATTGGCGACATCATGCTGGACCGGTACTACTGGGGTGAAGTGGATCGGATCTCGCCGGAGGCGCCCGTTCCGGTTGTGATAGTGAATCGGAAAACCGTGACGCTCGGCGGCGCCGGCAATGTGGCCACGAATCTAAAAGGCTTGAACTGCGGCCACATGCTGATCGGGCTGAGGGGGATGGATACCAACGGCGACATCCTGGTGCGTGTCCTCGAAAAAGAGGGGATCCGTCATCGCCTGGTCGCTGTCCAGACCCATCCGACCACCACAAAAACACGGGTTTTGGGCCAGGGGCAGCAGCTGGTACGGCTGGACGAGGAAAGATCGGTGGGGATCGACCGCCGGACCGTTCAGGAACTGCTGAATACGTTCGAAACCTGCCTGGATGGGGCCGATGCGGTCGTCATCTCGGATTACGGCAAGGGGATCTTCGAATCGGAAGCCGCGCACGGCATCATCCAACAGTGCCGCAACCGACACATTCCCGTTTTTGTCGATCCCAAAGGCCTTTCCTGGGAACGGTATAAAGGCGCCACCTGTATTACACCCAACACCGCCGAATTCAAGCGCATTGCCCCCTTCCCGGAACACGACGAAAAGGGACTGCAACGCCAGGCCGAACGCGTGATGGCGGCATGCGGTCTCGAATACCTGCTCCTGACCCAGGGCGCGCGGGGAATGTCTTTGTTCCGCCGTTCAAAACCGGCGATCCACATCGACACCGAAGCGCAGGAGGTGTTCGACGTTTCGGGTGCGGGCGACACCGTCATCGCTTCCCTTGCCGCCGCATGCAGCGCAGGCATGGCCATGACCGATGCCGCCCGTCTGGCCAACACGGCGGCCGGGATCGTCGTGGGAAAAATCGGAACCCAGCCTGTTAACTACGCCGAACTCAGGCAGGCCCTGTCGAGTCGAACCGTCACCGGCGCCCGAAAAGTCGTAACGATCGACCAGGCGGCGGAGATGGCCGCGGACTGGCGCAGGGACGGCCGCCTCGTGGTGTTCACCAACGGCTGCTTCGACATCCTGCATGTGGGGCACATCAAACTGCTTCACGCCGCAGCGGCTGAAGGCGACAGGCTGATTGTCGGCCTCAATTCGGACAGTTCGGTCAAACGCCTCAAGGGCGATTCGCGGCCTATCGTGCCCGAGGAGGAACGGGCCGAATTGCTGGCCAGCATACGGGGCGTTGATCTGGTGGTTGTATTCGGCGAGGATACACCCATCGATCTCATCCGTCGACTAAAGCCGGACGTCCTTGTCAAGGGCGGGGACTACACGCCTGAAACCGTTGTGGGTCATGACATCGTCGCCGCGGGGGGGGGACAAACCGTCATCGTGCCTTTGATCGACGGCATCAGCAGCAGCCATGTGATCGACGCCATCAAGCAAAAATGACGACATCCCCGGACCGGCGTTGCCCTGCAACGGCTTCGGGGCCTTTTTTTGAAGCAGCGCCACATACTTAATCTTTTTGTACTTTCTGGGGTCGTACCTGAAGCTGCCCAAAATTTCAATATCGAGCTGCCGTTTCCAGGATCCCGGGATGATTGCGGAAGGCTTTGCGTCCGAAAACAAAACCAGCGGCAGCCTTGGGATGGCAGGGTCCCCCTTCTCGAAATTGATCGGCGTAACCCGCTTGCCGATTTCCCAAACTTCAATGGGATCGATACGCCCGGCATGGTAAAAATCGACGCCCTCAAGGCGCTTCATTTCCCGAACGCCTCTGAGCGAGCGGTATTGCGGATTGTTCCTGAAAACCGGCGAACGATAGAGAATCGGCGGCAGCGACAGGTTGATCAGACACACGAGCACGACGTTGAGAACGAAAAGACCACCCGCCTTGCGCCGCCCCCCAAAAAGCACCGTAAGACCGGCGATGCCCCAAAAAGCCGCACTCCACAAAATAAGGCCGGTCACCGTGATCAATGCCCGGCGCCATCCGAAAACCCCCAGGAATACCGGCGCCGCCAGCGCAACCCCGCACGCCAGGATCGTTTGAGCCCACAACAGCCACCGGTCCCCCCGGCCGGGCGTCTGCCGGCCGAACACCCGCACCAGTGACCGAAAAATGTGTCCCACCATCATGGCGGTGGGGATAATGACGGGGATCAGGTAGCGCTCTTTTTTTTCCGGAATGATCGACAGCAGCACCAGGCTTACGATGATCCAACACAGCACAAATCGGTAGCGCCCGTAGGCATCGACATGCTTGCCGGCATAGGGTTTGACAAAGCCCGCTACGGTGAACAAGACCCAAATCCCGGTGTAAAAGGGAAAGGATCCATAAAAATAGAAAGGTCGCACATGACTGCTTGCCCAGGATGAAACCTCCCGGGCGGCCATCGCTTTGACGATCTCGGGATGGGCAGCGTAAATGTAAAGCGGCCAGAGGCTGCTGACAACGGCCAGAACAGCCAGCGAAAGGCAGAGCCAGATCCATTTTTCTCGGACAGGACGCCAGCCGTAGGCGAAGCCGTATGCCCCCGCAAAGGGAAGCAACGACCCGTAAAAGGCCACAGGCCCCTTGCTCATGAAGGAAAAAGCCAGACACAGGCCTGCCAGCAGAAAGGGTGCCCCCGTGCCGGTGTCCCTCTGCCAACCGTAGGCCAGGGCCCAGATGGCGGCCAGCATGAAACTATGGGTGTAAACATCCCAGTTGCCCCTGCGTCCGTTATCGATAATGAGCATACTGGTAGCCAATACAGCCGCCCCGAAAAATGGCAGGAGGCCATCGTCCGAAAAGGTCCGCATCAAGCCCCAGAGTGAGAACACCATCAGAGAGGCGACCAGGGCGGCCGGAAGCCGCATGAGGGTTTTATTGTCGACATCGCCTCCGGCCAGGCCTACCGCTGCCGTGATCCAGGTCGGCAGAGGCGGCTTGGCGACTCGCAGCTCGCCGTTCAGCGTGGGGATCAGCCAGTTGTGGTAGCGCACCATCTCCCGGGCGGTTACAAAATTGCGGGCCTCCATCAAGTCGACGTCGTGCGCCCCGAGATGGACGAAAAATGAACAGAAGCAGATCAGCGCCAGGGCCGGCAGCTGGAACTCTTTTTTTGCATAAACGGTCATCGTTTTACCGTCTTAAAGGTTATACCGATTGCCATAAGTCTATTCCCAACTAGCGGCCGTCCCTGATATTTTCAAGGCGGCACATCGAAAGGGTGCCTTTTTTGTGCCCGCCGGATGGATGATGAGGCTTGGCAGATTTTTAATAAAACAAGTTGTTGGAACCAATATCAATCCGGCTGGGCACTGCGACAGCCATACAGAGTGTTAATGATATGCCTTCTTGAAAATATCAGGGACGGCCATGCATGCCATTCGGAACATTTTCCGGCAACCACTATAGAACGATCGATCTCAGTCCTGAATTAAAATTAGTATAATATTCGTATGATGAATACAATCAATATACGGACCTATAACCGATAACAAGGTAAAAACCTGCCGACCGAGGGGTGATGCCGCCCCGGCAATCGTTATGCCTTATTCCGGGTTATAGATCCGATAAAATATTGACGCACGGGCCGTGTTTTGGCATGGTCGTTTTGAACTGCGGAAACGCTCGCTTGCCCTGCAGCTAGTGCTGTGCCCTGCAAACGGTTCCCGTCTTTTACCCGACACCGGCCACCTGCCCTTTAGCGGGGTGGTTCGCAACCCAGATGAGGAGTCCACCCCATGACCACAACCTCCGGAAGACAAAAATGATCCGAGCCGATATTGTACACACCATGAACTCAGTCTATGGGAGGCGCAACCTCTACGGCGCCCGCAGCGCCTACATTGCCCGCGCCACCCCAAAGAACATGAAGCTGCTGGCCTACTGCAAGGATGTCGAACCGCAGGCCTACCAGTCCCCCAACGTCGCCGCCATTCGGGTTCCGCTGTCCTTCTGGTACCGCGCCAGACGATCGTTGATGGCCAGGGCGGGATCGGCCCAGGGAAAGCGAAGAGCGTCCTGGCGGGGCTTCGATCTCTTGACGGCGCGGAAACTGTTGCGGCTTAAAAGCGGTACGATAAAGGTGTTTCACAGCTGGGAGTCGATGCCCGCAACCTATGCGACGGTGCGAAAGCGGCATCCGGGCGCCGTCATTCTCAGGGATGTTACCGTTGCCAGGCGTTTCGAATATCGCAGCGGCGAAGATTTCATGAACGAAGTGCCGCTGGTCGATCGCTTTCTGTCGCCTTCGGGTTATGTGACGGAGTCCCTTCTGGGTTGGGGGATCCCCGATAAAAAGATTATCTACATCCCCTTCGGTGTCGACACGACGATGTTCAGACCGGCACCGTCCCGGGCTCCAAAGCCGATCCGGTTCGCCTTCACCGGAAAGGTGTCCGCCCGAAAGGGCATCTTGAAGCTTATCAGGGTCTGGAAGCGGCTGGGCATCCCCGAAGCGGAACTGCACCTCTACGGAACGGTGGAAACCGAAGTTCAAGAGCAGCTTGCGGACGTTTCCGGCGTATACACCTACGGCTTCATGGACATCACGGACGAACTCCCCAAAAATCATGTCTTCGTGTTCCCCTCGCTTTTTGAAGGGTCCTCGAAGTCGGTTTTCGAGGCCCTTGCCTGCGGGCTGCCGGTCATCACCACCCCCAATTCGGGCTCGGTGGTACGACATGGGATCGACGGTTTCATCGTTGAGCCGGAGGACGAAAAAGCGCTGGGCGAAGCCATCCAAAGCTTATACGCCAACCATCGCCTACGCGAGGAAATGGGCGTCAATGCGCGGCATC